>JBASAV010000179.1:0-12301 GCA_049650785.1 Lewinella sp.
ATTCTATCCAGGACTCAGAACGTGTTCGGGGCCGTCGCCGGCATGATCGTCGGTATTCTAGTGATCCTCTATCTCAGCCTCTCGCAGGTCTTCCTCGGACCCGACGCTTTAGGCAATCAGTTCCACACCTATCTCACGATTGTCTTCGGTACGGTAGCCATCTTTCTTACCGGCTTTCTCATATCCGCTTTTCAAGGCAACAGAATGAAAGGATAATAGCCGGAAAAGATTATTGATCGATAGTTAATATGAAAAGGTCAATTATGAAGATATTTTGCAATTGGAGGATCCGGATGCTGGCAAAATCATCTTTAGCCGTAATCGTCGGCGTATCGTTGCTTTTATTCTTTGCGGTATCCCCATTCGAAGTGGGGGGAGCTAAAAAGGGAATGCAGGAACCTCAAAACGTGGTTGTAATAATTGCGGACGATTTGTCCAATACCTTGGGGTGTTACGGTGCAGCGGGGGTAATTTCCCCTAACATCGATCGCCTGGCCGCCAGGGGAATCAAGTTTGACCGGGCGTACTGTCAGGCAAGTCTATGCAATCCCTCGCGGGCATCCATACTTTCCGGCAGACGACCCCATCAACTGGGAATCTGGGATAATGACCCGCATTTCAGGGGAATATATCCGAGGTTAGTGACTTTACCCCAACACTTTAAGGAAAACGGATACCATTCGGTTGGTATCGGCAAGATCTTTCATAACTGGGCACAGGCTATTGAGGGTGACCCTATCTCCTGGTCGGAGCCCCAAATCCATCACTGGGGGATACATGCCCAGGACTGGTATGTGGCCGGGCGGGTCTATCGGGCGCATACCGATCTACCTAAAGGGGCCGCCGTGCAGTCGGTCGACGTGCCGGACGAAGCCTATCTGGACGGTCGCATTGCCAACGCGGCGGTTGATAAACTGCGGGAGCTACAGGAGACGCCCTTCTTTCTCGCCGTGGGCTTCTGGAAACCTCACCTTCCCTACAATGCGCCACAGCGGTACTGGGACCTCTATGACCGGAACAAACTCCCGCAAGTGATTTACACCGATCCGGTGGGTGGGGTCTCTGAATTTAATTACGTTGACTCCGACGAAGCCCGTAGTTACACGGACGTGCCGAAGGAAGGCCCGGTACCCGTGGATAAACAACAGGAACTACGCCATGGATACCTCGCCGCTATCAGCTACCTCGACGCACAGGTCGGCAAGATTCTGGACGAATTGGATCGGCTCGATCTGACGGATAATACGACGATCGTATTTGTGTCCGACCACGGCTACCACGCCGGTGAGCACGGCCAGTTCGGGAAGTGGACCAACTTCGAGCAGGGGACGCGCGTACCGCTGATCATCGCCAGTCCCGGCAACACCCGACCCAAAACCGCTTCTAATTCCTTGGTGGAGTTGGTAGACCTATACCCAACGCTCCTCGAGGTGGCTGATTTACCCGCACCCCGGGATGAAGATAAAATGGGGGGCACGTCAATCCTAACGGTGCTTAAAGATCCGACCGCCTCGGTTAACTCCTACGCTGTTTCCCAAATATCCCGGCCATTAGGTGCGGGCCCCGATTTTGGTATATTAGGTTCCACGATACGAAACGCCGATTACCGCTACACCGAATGGACTGATCGGGCAACCGATTCCATCCTCGCGCAAGAGTTTTATGATTTGACCGATAATATGTTCACGGTAGATAACCGGGCTAACGATCCCCGGTATGCTAATCAACTGCAAGCATTGCGGGATGCCATGAAGAGCATTTTGGCCGAATAACCATTAGGGATATGAAGGATATATAAGCACTTCCATTCGGTACGGGTATCACTCTGATACATTTAACTAAACACACCAGACATGTGCACTGAGAAAAATCAAGCGTGTTTTCAAGGAAATGCCTGGAAGGTCTCATTCGGCCGTGTGAATATTGCGCCGCTATTGATGTTGTTTGTCGCAGCGTATTCCCCATTCGGAATAGCCCAAAGTTCGGATAGTCCACCAAACGTGATTCTCATCTTGGCAGATGATATGGGCTACGGTGATCTGGAAATATTTAACGGGGGGCGAAGCCGGACTCCGAATCTGGATAAACTGGTCGAGGAAAGCGTATACTTCGAACGTGCCTATTCCGGATCCGCGGTGTGTACGCCGGCACGCGCCGCCCTGCTTACCGGTCGCTACCCTCACCGCACGGGCGCCATTACCCTGAACATGGAACGCTACCCGGAACTTACCCGTCTGAAGCTCGATGAAATCACCGTAGCTGACCTTTTCCGCAAGCGCGGATACCGGACCGGCCTCATAGGAAAATGGCACCTGGGTGATGGTGCGGCGTTTCATCCGATGCAGCGGGGATTCGATGAATTTCAGGGGTTTAAGGGATTTGATATCGGACCGGACTATTTCCATTATCAGCTGGACATCAATGGCGACTACCAGGAATTCTCCGGGGAGTATCTAACCGATAATCTCACCGGGCGAGCGATCGACTTCGTGACCCGCCACCAAAGCGAACCCTTTTTTCTCCATCTAGCCCACTACGCGCCCCACCGTCCATTAAGCGCGCCCCCGGAACTGGTAGACCGCTATTTGGCGGAGGGATTTGATACGAATACCGCTACCGTTTATGCCATGATCGAAGTTATGGATCGCGGTATTGGCAAACTGCTGGCTGCCTTGGATAACCTCCAAATCCGCAACAATACCTTGGTGATTTTTGCCAGTGACAATGGTCCGGATCCAGTCGTTGGAGAGCGGTTCAACCACGACCTGCGTGGAACGAAGTACACCGTTTACGAGGGAGGAATTCGCGTTCCCTTGCTTTTCAACCAGCCCGGAAAATACGTGGCGAAAACGTCCGAATTACTGATACACTTTACCGATATCCTGCCTACGCTCGCGGAAATATGTGCGTTGGATATAGCCGATCCCGAGTTGCTGGACGGGGGCAGTTTCGTGGCGGGGCTTGGTGAGCAAGATTCCGTCACCTTCCTGCCGGCCTACCGGTTTTGGCAGTGGAACCGGGGTGTACCTTACTACTCGCATAACGCGGCCATGCGGGAGGGTAAATGGAAATTGGTGCGCCCACCGGTCACCACCCAGCTGGTTTTCGCGGATACCGCCACGAAACCTAGGCTGTTCGACACGGATGCCGACCCTGGAGAAACGGTGGATCTATCCGAGCAAGAAAGCCTTCGGTACAATATCATGCGCGTAAAGCTGGAACAGTGGTCGCGAGAGGTGGAAGCGAGCCGATTGCGTGGCGAATAATGCCTGCGGCCATCGACAACCAGCCGCCACTTACTGACTAGTTCGTTTTTCTCCAGATAAGCGAAACACGGTAATCTCCGGTCGCACATTAAATCGCACCGGCCATAGATGCCCCAGTGCCCGGTTGATGTACAACATCCGTCCATCGTATAAATCGAATGCACCGGCCGTGTAGCGGTCGTTTTCGACGGGCAGTAGGGGCGGAGGTAAGAAGGGCGGCTTACACTGCCCACCGTGGGTATGCCCCGACAGGATCCAGCCCCGGTAACCGTTCCACACGTCGAGGTCGCAGACGTCGGGGTTGTGGCAGAGGGCCACGGTGGGGGCGGCGGGGTCGAGGTCGTCCGTCGCAAATTGCGGGGCGAAATTCGGGCTGTAGTAGTCATCGATCCCGAGGAAGGTGAGCCCGCCTACGGTCGTGCGCTCGTTGCGGAGAACGGTGATGCCGGCGGCAAACAACTGATCCGTGATGCGATTGGCTACGCCCAGTTCCGACCAGTCCTTTCCGTAGTCGTGGTTTCCGAGGATCCCCACGGTACCCAGTTCGCCGGTGACGGTGTGGGCGAGTACCTCTTCCAACTGGCGGTGCTGTTCGGCGTCTTCGTAGCTGACGTAGTCGCCGGTATAGACTACGAAATCGGGGTCGAGGGCTTGCGCTTCGCGAAAGGAGTCGATTAGGTAGCCGTAGTCGAAGCGGTTGCCTACGTGGATGTCGCTGATCTGCAGGAGCGTCTTGCCTTGAAGGGCGGGCGGCAGGTTGCGGACCGGCATATCCCGGTGTACGAACTCGAGCCAGAAGGGTTCCACCAGCCTGGCGTACAAGCCGGTTGCGGCGGTCAGGCCGGCCGTGGCCAGGCCGGCGGTTTTGAGGAAGGCTCTTCGCTTCATAGGATAGGCAAAGGTAAGCGGTCGGCCAACCACGATAGGTTCGGATGAAGAAGGTTTGGGCGCCGGAGCGCAGGAAGGAGGTCTATTAGGGCCGCTGCGGTTACCGCGAAGCATCTATCCGGCGCACCGTCGCAAAAAATACGAGGCTCGTTGTTACTTTAACGTCCCGCCGGACAGAAAAATGCGGCCGCTATTCGGTACGTATTAGAGTAGCAGCTATTGCGTCAGTTAACTTTGCTGGTTAGTCAATTAGAGATTAAATTAGGGAACACTTTCGCTTACATCGAACACCTGACCATGCGGACCACCTTTACCCTCCTTTGTATTTGCCTCTCTGTTTTTGTCCACGCCCAGATCCAGCGGGGGGACCAAATTATCACGCTGAAGGCGCCTTCCTCGACTACGGGCCCATCACCGCTCTACCATGCACCGGATTTTGGTGAATCGTTCTTTATCCCCTCTGGAAATCGGCTATACTTCAGTCTGAGCCCCACCTACGGCTACGCACTGACCGATCGCCTGGTAGCGGGGGGCACCGTACACCTTGATTTCGATGCATCGGAGGCCGGTTGGAGCGGACTGCTCGGGCTGTCTCCTTATCTGCGCTACTATGCCATCAACCGGGAAAAGCTGGGCCTTTATGGTCAGGTCAGTACCAATTTATATGTGGCAGGCGGACGAATTCCCGGAGTCACGATAGCCGATGCGGGGTTCAGTGCCTTTACAACCGCTAATCTCCAGGTGGGTGTACAGTTGCCCCTGACCTCCGGCGTCCGCTTCGGGCCCGTGCTCGAATACCAGATTGAATCCGGCCGTAACCTGCTAACGTTGGGAGCGCAGATCGAAATCTTACTACGCCGGGACGGGGAGGCGGAAGCAGGCCCCGTCAGTAGCTTCCGGGCCGGATCGGTCATGTTGGGCGGGCAGCTGGCGGGAGTCGGCTTCAGGAAGAATTTGGTTTACGGAAATTTCCGCCTGGGTGGTCATTATTTCCTGGCGGATCGTTTGGCGGTCGGCTTGTCTCTAGGGGCTAGTACTACGCGGTTCGGCGTTAATAGTATTTGGAAGGGGGTTACGCTCTCGACGGACGTGAGCGCCCGCTATTACGTCACGACCGGGAAGCGATTGGTGTGGTACGCCGAGGCTGGCGGGGGATACTTTACCGGCCGGCAGTGGTACGACGACCAGTTTGATTCGCCGGACTACCAAGGAGGATATTTTTCCGTTACCGGCGCGGTGGGCGGCCAGTACTTCGTGCGAGAAAACATCGCGCTCGAGTTCGGTCCGCAGTGGCGGAAAGTCCTGGATGATCCAAACTGGGTGGGCTCTATTGATCTGAATATCGGAGCACGATTCTTCTTGCGGTAGGTCGGGGTTTACGGTCTTGTTGGTTCGGGCGTGCCGCGATAGATGCTTTGCAGGGCGCCGGCGCGCCGGAATGTGGGCCTCCCTGTTCCCCGGGAATACTAGCAAGCATCCATCCTGCTTGCCGGCGTCCTACCACCCCGTCCTTGATTCACGCCCGGTGAAGGGCATCTTAACACCTAGAATAGACTACTCATTGCTGATATACCGGATAATTTGACCTATACTTGTATGTACGGGCGACCGGTAAATACGCTTTTCAGCTGACCTTGCCAGCCACCCCGGAGATCCCGCCCCGGCGGGGAGCCTGAGCCTAAACCCATAATTCAAACCCATGCTATTGCAAATCTTTACCCCTTTCGGGAGGGTGGCCCTGTTGACGGTGCTACTCTTTCACTTATTTCCCATTGCCGCAACCTCACAGGGCATCGTCAGTACGTACGGTCGTCTACAGGTAGACGGTAACCGCATTGACGGCAAAGATGATACTCCCGTCAGCCTGGCCGGCAACAGCTTCTTCTGGAGTAATGCCGGCGATACTTACGATTATTACCGCGCCGCCTCCGTCGACCACCTGGCCACCGAATGGGGCAGCGACCTGGTTCGTGCCGCCATCGGTGTCAAGGAAAGTTGGGATGGAGGTCGCGGCTACGTCGATTCCCCCGCGGCTCAACTGGCCAAGGCACGTACCATCATCGACGCGGCCATTGCGAATGATATTTATGTGATCGTCGATTGGCATACCCACGAGGCCGAGCGGTACCAAAGCGAGGCGATCAAGTTCTTCACCGACATCGCCCGGCTGTACGGGGACCGGGATAATATTATTTACGAGGTGTATAATGAGCCCATCAACCAGTCGTGGGGCACGATCAAGAACTACGCACAGGCCGTCATTGCCGCCATCAGGAGAGTGGATCCGGATAACCTGATCGTGGTCGGTACGCCGTTCTATTCCCAGCGAGTAGGGCAGGCGGCGGCCAATCCGATCGCGGATAACAACGTCGCCTACACCCTGCACTTCTACGCCGGCACCCACGGGCAGAGCTTGCGCAACGAAGCTCAGGGGGCATTAGATAGCGGCATCCCACTTTTCGTAACCGAATGGGGCAGCGTGAATGCCGACGGGAAGGGTGCACCGGACGTAGCGGGGACCGAGCAATGGATGAATTTCTTGCGGGCCAACGATCTGAGTCACGCCAACTGGTCGGTGGCGGATAAGACGGAGGACGCGGGTGCGGCTTTCCCTTCCGGTGCTTCCATCGTGGCCCCGGGTGGCGGACTGTCGGGGCTGCTGAACGACCGGCTTTCCGCCGCCGGCGATCTCGTCAAACCCATTATCAAGCAATGGAATACCGGTGGCGGCGGGACGGGTGATCCCGACCCCGTTGACCCCTGTTCCGGTAGCGGCGATTCTCTCGACGGACGGGTGGAGGCCGAAAGTTACTGCGCGATGCAGGGCATCCAGACCCAGGCCACGACCGATGCCGGTGGTGGCAGGAACGTTGGCTGGATCGATGTCGGAGATTTTATGGACTATCGGCTAAATATCCCTACCACCGGGACCTATACCCTGCGTTATCGGGTAGCCAGTACGGGATCCACCGGTCAGGTGCGCTTTCGCACGGGAGGTACGACGCTGGCTACGACCAATATCCCTAACACGGGTGGGTGGCAAACCTGGCGGACCGTTACGACTACGGTCAGTTTGACGGCCGGAGCACGGACGGTACGGCTAGCTGCTTCCGGTGGCAGCTGGAATATCAACTGGTTTAGTCTGACCGCGGGCGGGACGAACCCCGATCCCGATCCGAATCCCGGCACGGGTGGCTGTGCCTTCGGCGCACCAAGATCCACTCCGCTCCCGAATATTGGACAAGCCACCTACCGGAATGCCTACGTACTGGGCAGTGGCGGACCCAACCTCAGCAACGTCCGGGAGTTCACCCTCAACTGGGACGCCCCTAACAATGGCCTCTACCAATTCGCGATCAATACCAAGAATGGCTCACCGAGCTGGTACGTGGACCTACGCTCCTCAATGCAGTGGAATTTCAGAAAATCGCAGCCGGAACTGACCTTATCCGGAAGCGGCTTTGCCGGCCTGGACGGTAGCTACTGGGTAACGGTAGACGGAGGCAACTTCGTGATGGTCTCCAAAACGGGCGACTATTCGATCTACTTTACCGACGGGCCCGCACCCGTTTGCGGTACCGCACGCGTCCGTCCGGCTCCTCAAACGGAGGCCGCCCCCACCGCGCTGCGTATTTCGCCCAATCCCACAACTGGTGAGTTTATCATGCTCGAGGGCTTAGACGGCAGTGCCGGAGCCTACCAACTGACCGATATGCAGGGTCGCCGGATTTCGTCGGGTGGATTCGCGGAGCGGACAAGCATCCGGCTCGACCTACCGAATCTGTCTGCGGGGGTATACCTACTCACCGTTACGCAGGGTGGGGATCGGCGAAGTCTTCGGTTCGTGCGGGAGTAAGGGTTTCCGGAAAACTGCCAATACAGCTATCTCGTATATACTCCTATACCTGCGCTCCGGCGCCCCCTGAATCGTGTGCTACCCGGCGATGTAACTACTTAAGCCGGCCCTGGAACAACTCAACGCACCGGACGCACGTTAGTGTAAAATATGCGCTACCTTTGGTTACGCTTTCAACTACGAAACAGATGAATACCACGCTACTTTTCCTCAACGCCATCGGCCCGGAGATGATCCTGGTCTTCTTTGCTATCCTTCTTCTCTTTGGTGGCAAGAAAATACCTGAACTAATGCGCGGCATTGGTAAAGGCATCCGCGAATTCAACACCGCTAAAGGGTCCCTTGAGAAGGAACTCAAAGACGGCATGAAAGAAGAAGAAGAGCGCGAGAAGCGCGACCGCGAACTCCGTGATCAGCGCGATCGTGACGCTCGCGAACTCGCCGAACTCCGCGAGCGGGAAGCCCGCCGCCAGAAGGAAGAGTCCTTCATTACGCGCAACGACGACTAGTCATAGCCACCTGGCTACGGAAAGCCCCTTCGCCACTGGCGGAGGGGCTTTTTAGTTTATCTCAGGAAGTGGAGCCCTATCCGGTCGACTGTGTCATTAGTCAGCAGGACATTGGTAAGTAGCACCACGCCTCGCTGTTCCTCGACGTCGATACCCATAAAGGAGCGATACCCGCCCACCGCGCCGTTGTGCCAGTGAATCGTACGACCCGCTTCGGGGCGCAGAATCTGCCAGCCCAGGCCTACGGCCATGTGGTCGTTGAGCTGCACTTGCTCTTGTCGGGCGAGGGCGAGTACCGTCTGGCTCGAATCCAGCTGGGCAACTAGGAAGCGCCCCATGTCGCGGGGGGTGGAGACCAGTGCCCCGGCTGCACCCAAAGCTTCGGTAAAGGACCAGAAAACGTCGGGGCTGCCATCGAGATTCAGGCCGGTAACCAGGGTACTTATACCATGCGCGCCGAAGTGGGTGTCCACCATTTTCAGCGGTTCGAGTACGCGTTGTTGCAGGGCGGTCGCGTATCCCGCGCTGTCGACGTACCGGCCGAGGGTATAGCCTAGGAGGCCGAAACCGAGATTGGAGTACCCGCCATCTCCGTCCGGGGCAACCGTGAGGCCTTCCTGTAGGTAGGCTTCGAGCATTTGGGGCGTGTAATCGATGTACGGGTCGTTGGGATTGAGCAGTAGCCCCGGCATGTTATTCGGTAGACGGGGTAGTCCGCTGGTATGGGTTGCCAGTTGGCGGTAGGTGATATCGATGCTATCGAGGAAGGAAAAACCGTAGGCTTCGTTGACCGTATCGTCCAATTCCAGATCACCGTGAGTCACCAGATCAGCCAGTAGCGTAGCGGTGAACACCTTCGTCACGGACCCGATGCCGAAGTGCCGGTCGGCGTTTTCAACCGTGATCAACTTTCCCCCTTGGCGCCGCGCGCCGTAGAGAGTCGTTCGTCCTCCCTCGATCAGAGCGAGGCCCGCTTCTGCGCCGTCGGGAAGCTCCCGTAGGAGGTCGTACACCAGCGACCGTTGCTCGGCGGAGAGGAGGGTGGTATCCTGGGCGTTGACCAGGCTGTCCGTCTGGGCCGGGAGAGTGGTTAGGAGGGAAAGTAGGGTGAGGGTTAGGGCGAGGCGGAGTATAAACATCGGATGTGGCAGGAATTAAATTGGGGTAGACATCGGATGTCGATGGCCGATTCATTTGGGGTATTGGTCAAGATAGCGAGGCAAATCTTACAGAATCGGTGATATTTCTGGCTTCCAAAAGGAAAATCGACAGAGAATGGAGATTAAGGCCAGTGATCAACATCGGATGTCTGTCAATTCGGCAGGACTGCCACATCCGATGTGTCAGAAGATGTGTCGGAACGAGATTGTGATCTTAAAACCCTCGCCCGCCGTACCTTCGCCGCCCATTAAAGTTAAAACCCGCATGGAACTGACCGACCAGGAGAAAACCCGGCGTGAAAACCTAACCAAGATCCGCGAACTGGGAATTGAGCCCTACCCCGCCGCTCACTTTCCCGTGACCCACCTGGCTACGGAAATCAATAAGCAGGTAGAAACGGACGCGGAAGGTAATGTCACCAACCTGCAGGAGGTCGCTCTCGCCGGAAGGATCATGTCGCAACGCATCATGGGCAAGGCGGCCTTCGCCAACCTACAGGATAGCAGCGGTCGGATACAGCTGTACGTCAGCCGCGACGATATCGCGCCCGGTGAGGACAAGACGATGTATAATACCGTCTTCAAAAAGCTGGTGGACCTGGGAGACTTTGTCGGTATTAAGGGATTTGTCTTCAAGACCCGGACGGGTGAGATATCGGTTCACGTAAAGGAATTTACCTTTCTAGGGAAGTCGCTCCGTCCCCTCCCTTCGCCCAAACAGGACGAGCAGGGCAAAGTACACGATGCCTTTAAGGACCCCGAGCTCCGTTACCGGATGCGCTACGTCGACCTGACCGTCAACCCCAAGGTGAAGGAGGTATTTCGCAAGCGGAGCCGGTTGATCACGGCCATGCGCCAATTTCTTGACGACCTCGGACTGATGGAAGTCGAGACTCCGGTCCTGCAGCCCATCCACGGTGGAGCAGCGGCCCGACCCTTCAAGACCCACCACAATACGCTGGACGTGCCCATGTACCTTCGCATTGCCAACGAGCTGTACCTGAAGCGGCTCATTATCGGTGGCTTTGATGGGGTATATGAATTCGCGAAGATCTTCCGGAATGAGGGGATGGACCGCACCCACAATCCGGAATTCACCATGGTCGAGTTCTACGTAGCCTACAAGGACTACAACTGGATGATGGAAACCTGCGAGCAACTGCTGGAATACGCCGTGAAGGCGGTCAACGGAGATGCTACCACCAAAGTGGCCATCGGCGAGAACGAGGTCGATTTTAAGGGCCCCTACCGCCGACTCACCATGGCCGATGCGATTAAGGAGCATACCGGCGAGAACATCGATGGTGCCGACGAGGCCGAACTCCGCGCCATCGCCGACCGCCTGGACGTACACCTCGACAAGACCATGGGCCGCGGCAAGATCATCGACGAGATCTTCGGGGAAACCGTGGAGGCGAAGCTGATTCAGCCGACCTTCATCACGGACTACCCGGTAGAGATGTCGCCCCTGACCAAGAAGCACCGCAGCAAGGAAGGCCTGGTCGAGCGCTTCGAACTCATCGTCAACGGCAAGGAGCTGGCCAACGCTTACTCCGAGCTCAACGACCCCATCGACCAGCGCGAGCGCTTCGAGGAACAATTAGAACTCGGCAAGCGTGGCGACGAGGAAGCCATGGCCCTGGACGAGGATTTCCTCCGCGCCCTGGAGTACGGCATGCCCCCCACCGCCGGTATTGGCATTGGTATCGACCGGCTGGTGATGCTGCTGACGGGACAGCGGACGATCCAGGAGGTGCTGTTCTTTCCGCAGATGAAACCGGAAAAATAGTACGGTAGTACGTAGTCGGGTAGTACGGTAGTACCGGGCGGCCTGACGCACTACCGCCTACTGTACTACCGTACCAAAGCCTACCGTACTAATATGCTCAACTACATTACCTGGGACGCCTCCCCCGAAATCTTCTCCATCGGACCGATCACGCTGCGGTGGTACGGGATGATGTTTGCCATCGGCTTCTTACTGGGGTTCATGATGGTGCGGCGGATGTTCCTGCGCGACGGGGCACCGGAGGCTTGGCTTGATTACTGCTTTTACTTCCTCATTGCCGGTACGATCCTTGGAGCACGGTTGGGGCACATTCTCTTTTACCAGTGGGATTACTATAGCTCGCACCCGGAGGATATTTTAAAGGTGTGGGAGGGTGGACTGGCCAGTCATGGCGGTGTGATCGGTGTGGTGACGGCACTCTGGCTTTTCAGTAAATTCGTCAGTAAACAATCATTCTTCTGGATCAGCGATAAGGTGGCCGCGCCGATTGCCCTGGTGGGGGCTATGATCCGCTTCGGTAACCTGATGAATAGCGAGATCGTCGGTACCGAAAGCGATGCGCCGTGGGCGTTTCTCTTTCTCAATGCCAGTCCCGCTTCCCTGGCCGACGTGCCCCGACATCCGGTGCAACTGTACGAGGGCCTGAGCTACCTGCTATGTTTCGGTATCCTGTTGGCGCTGTACTGGAAGACGGATCTTCGGAAACGACCGGGCTTTCTCACCGGACTATGGTTTGCCTTGATCTTTGGCTTCCGCTTTGTCTGGGAGTTCTTTAAGAGCCAGCAGGGGGGATTTGCCGCCGACGGTGCGCTGCAAACGGGACAGTGGCTTAG
>JBASAV010000180.1:0-1753 GCA_049650785.1 Lewinella sp.
ATTCTGGTCTACCTACGTGATGGCACGGTATCTGTGGGTGCTACGCCCCTTCCTCAGCTATTTCCTTAAGCTCCTGCAATTTCAGCATGCATTCTACCGGCGTCATGCTGTTGATGCTCACCCGATCCAGCAGCTCCCGGATGCGCCCGGCGGTGGGGTCGCTGGTTTCGAAAATGCTCAGCTGCATTGCCTCCGCGCTCAGGCTTCCCGGAGCTACGCGCTGAGGACTGGGCGCCGGCGTTTCTCCGTTGGCGGTGACGGTTTCGGTCACTTCCTCGGTGATGTGCTGCCGTTCCAATTGCAACAGGATGTTGGCGGCGCGCTCAACGATTGCGTTGGGCATGCCGGCCATGCGGGCCACGTGGATACCGAAACTATGCTGGCTGCCCCCCGGAATCAGTTTGCGGAGAAAGATGATCCGGTTGCCGTGCTCCTTAATCGCAATTGAGTAATTGTGGATCCGGTGCAGGCTATCCGCCAGCTCGTTGAGCTCGTGGTAGTGCGTGGCAAATAGCACCTTGGGTTTGGCCACGCCGTTGTTGTGCAGGTATTCCGCGATGGCCCAGGCGATGGAGATTCCGTCGAACGTACTGGTGCCCCGGCCGATCTCGTCGAGCAGGATCAGGCTCCGGTCGGTGATGTTATTCATGATCGAGGCCGTCTCGTTCATCTCGACCATGAAAGTCGATTCCCCACTGCTGATATTATCGCTGGCACCCACCCGGGTGAAGATGCGGTCTACCACGCCCAAGCGCGCGGCTTTGGCCGGTACGAAACTACCCATCTGCGCTAGCAGGCAAATGAGGGCCGTCTGCCGCAGGAGGGCCGACTTACCCGCCATATTCGGACCGGTGATCATCAGTATCTGCCGGTCGTCCGGGTCCAGGTTTACATCATTCGGGACGTACTGTTCGCCTACTTCCAATTGCCGCTCGATCACCGGGTGGCGGCCTTCCTCGATCGCAATATCTCCGGTTTCGTCCATCTGCGGCTCAACGTAACGGTGGGTATTGGCCACCTTGGCAAAGTTCAGCAGGCAGTCCAACTGCGCCAGGACCGCGGCATTCCGCTGGACGGGTTCGATGTAATCCTGCAACCAGACCACCAGCCGCTCGTAGAGTTCCTCCTCCCGCTGCAGGATCTTATCCTCGGCATTCAGAATCTTATCCTCGAGGACCTTCAGCTCCTCGGTGATGTAGCGCTCGGCGTTGGTGAGTGTTTGCTTGCGGGTCCACTCGGGCGGGACGACCTTTTTATATTTGTTTGTGACCTCGAGATAGTACCCGAAGACATTGTTGAAGCCAATCTTCAGACTGGCGATCCCCGTACGTTCCACTTCCCGCTGTTGGATGGCCGCCAATCGGTTTTTGCTATTGCGGGTGATGTCGCGTAGTTCATCGAGCTCGTCGTCGAATTTGTCGGCCATGACCCCACCCTTGTTCAGGTTCACGGCGGGATCTTCCTTGATCTGGGCATCGATAGCCTCGCAGACGCTAGGGAGCGGATCAAGCTGCTTAGCGAATCCCCTAAGCACCTCGCTGTCCCCATCCAGGAGCAACTCCCGGATCGGACCCATGGCGCAGAGAGCCTGACTGAGCGACCGGATCTCGCGCGGATTGACCTTCCCGAGCGGCACCTTGGAAATCAGGCGCTCTACGTCGCCGATCTGCTGCAGCGACTCGTTCAGGTCCTGGAGTAGCGGGGGACTTTGCACGATGGTCCGGACCGCTTCGTGCCGGCGGCGGATGGCGGG
>JBASAV010000181.1:0-8466 GCA_049650785.1 Lewinella sp.
CAGGTCGGGGGCAATTTTGAGCAGAATGGGTTTGCTCTGCCATAGCTCACCCGGCCGTCCCAGACCCAGTCGCGGGCGTTCGGTTCTCCGGTCCAGTTTTTCGTTCAGTTCCTGGAGGGTGGAAAGCAACTGAGTCAGTGGTTCACGGTCTTGCAGTGCCCGTAGGTTTGGCGTATTAGGGGAGCTGACATTGACCACGAAGTAATCGACGAGGGGGAATAGCTTTTGGAAGCAGTGAACGTAGTCCGAAGTCGCCGATTCGTTGGGCGTATCCTTATTCTTTCCGATGTTGCCGCCGAGAACCGTCATGCCGGGACGACCATCGCGGAGCAACCGGCGGGCCAGTGCATCGACGCCTTCATTGTTGAAGCCCATACGGTTGATCAAGGCCCGGTCGGCGGGAAGCCGAAAAAGGCGGGGGGAAGGATTGCCGATTTGGGGGCGCGGCGTAACGGTACCCAGTTCCAGAAATCCGAAACCCAGACTAGACATATCCCGGTAGTACTTACCATCCTTATCAAAACCGGCGGCCAGGCCTACCGGATTAGAGAAGGGAAGTCCGAAAACGGTCCGTTGCAAGGACTCGTGGCTGTAGGCATACTGCTTGCGAAAGGCCTCACTGACTCCGGGAAGGCTTAGCGTCGCCGCCAGGCCCTGAACGGTCAGTTGGTGTGCCCTTTCGGGGGCTAAACGAAATAGTAAGGGTTTCAGAATGCGGTACATGCCGCGAAGCTACGCATCTTGTAGGACGAGTAGTGGCACGGTACTGTTGAAGACCACCTTGCTGACGGTACTTTCGTTGAACAGCCGACCAAAGAAACCCCGGTCGTGGTAGATCATGACCAACAGATCGGCCCCGTGCAGTTTCACCGCGTCTTTGATGCCGTTGGCGATGTTATCATCCTTCCCACTGCGTATTTCAAAACGGTGATTGATCCCTTCGAGGTACTGGGGTAGTTTGGGGTCGTAGCCCATACCGTCGCCATCTTCGTCCCCGTGGTAAATGACCAATTCCGCATCGTACGCCTTTAGGATAGCCGTGAGCGGTTTCAGGACGTGCGCACCGGCCAGTTGCTTGTCGTCGACTGCTACCAGCACGCGGCGAAACTCCTTGAACGCGACTTTATCGGGCACTACCAGGACGGGGAGCTTTGAATTTTTGATGACGGAGTTGGCTACGCTACCGGTGAACATCTCCCGGGCGGCATCGCTCCCTTTGGTGCCGGTGACCAGCAGGTCGTAATGCTTGGCTTTTGCCACGCGCGTGATGGTCGGGCCGGGATCCCCGTCCACGGTATGGGTATCGATGGTGGCCCCGTTAGACAAACGGTTGCTGATATTTTCCTTCACTTTCCCCATGGTCTCCATCGCCTCTTCGCGGATATGGTCTTTCATATCTACCAGTGCGCCGGCGGCTGCGGAGTAGGGTTCGTCGACGGCCGAGACCAACGACAAGAGACTACCGAAGTGATTAGCCAGGGAGACACCATACTGGATGGGGCTACTGGCACTTTCGGAATAATCGGTGGCAACCAAGATCTTTTTCATCGGGATGTTTTTGGATGGAACGGGAGAAAGGGCCGGGGGTTTGTTTCACCACGCGACTTGATCGCCGGCCAGCCTATGCACGGCACCAATGTTTATTGGTCATGCCGGTCCCGGTCACCTACTGGACCTGGAGTTTCCAAGGCGAGGGGTAGCCGGCGAACGAGGGGGCTAATCTTTCGTACCTTCGCACCTGAAATCATGCGCTTCGATCAGCTCATACACCAGCCTTCCGGGCTAGACCAATTGCGGCAAATGGCGGCCACCGACCGGCTACCGCATGCCAATATGTTGTTGTCGCCTCCTGGCGGGGGCGGGCTGCCCGCGGCACTGGCCGTAGCGACCCTGTTGCTGTGCGAGAACCGCCAGGGTCCGGAGCACGATACACCCTGTGGGCAGTGCCGCGCGTGTCGCAAAACGGCGGGCTGCGTGCATCCCGATCTTCACTTTGCTTTTCCGACGGTAGGGTCAAAGGCCATCAGCGACCAGTTCTTACCGCAGTGGCGGCAGGCCATCAAAGAGAATCCGTATATGGAGGCCAACGACTGGTTGCAGCGGATCGGTGCTGAGAACAAACAGGGCAACATCAACCGCGATAACTGCGCCGCAATTCTGCGTAAGCTCAGCCTGAAGATATTCGAGGGGCGTTATAAGATCATGCTGATCTGGCTTCCCGAGTATCTGGGCAACGAGGGCAACCGGCTGCTCAAGATGATCGAGGAGCCACCGGATGATACGATCTTCTTACTGGTGACCGAGCGACTGGAACTCATCCTGACAACGATCCTCAGCCGGTGTCAGCTGACGAAGTTGCTACCGCCCAACAATGAGGAGATAGCCGCTGCCCTCACCGCACGCGGCTTGCCGGAACTTCGGGCTACCGCAGCGGCCCGGCTCGCCGCCGGCAACTTCAATGTGTCACTCTCTCTGGCGGACAGTGACGCCGATGCCTACGGTACCCTGCTGTTGGATTGGATGCGCGCCTGCTTCCAGGGCAGCCCCGCACGGCTGGTAGCCTGGACGGATGATTTTGCGAAACTGGGTCGGGAAACCCAGAAACATTACTTACGTTACTGCCTGCATTTCTGGCGCGAATTTCTGTTGCTTTCGGTCACCGGCAACGCCCGACAGGGCGTACGACTACCGGAGGCGGAACTGGCCAGCGCGACAAAAATGCTGTCGCTGATTGATCCCGATCAGTTAGCCGACATTACCGGGTTGCTAAGCGAATGCGCCGAGCACATCGAGCGCAACGCCAACCCCAAAATCCTTTTTCTGGATGCGGGTATCCGCATACACCAAATACTCCGCCACCGCTCGCCCGCCAGGGCGGCAAGGGCGTAGACATAAATGACCTGACCAATGGGATGTACATCCTGCGGAACACCACAAGGCTGCGGTAGCAAAGGCAACTGCGGCACCGGTTCCTGTAATAAAATGAGCACCTTCGACTGGCTGAGCCACCTGGGCGTGGATGATGCCTATACCACCGATATCGTAGAAGTTAGCTTCAAAGACGGTGCCTCCAAGGGCTTTTACCACGCACCCCCCAGTTTGGGCGTGTTTACCGGTGATTACGTGGCGGTAGAAACAAGCAACGGCTATAACGTAGGCTCCATCTCCCTGAGTGGGGAACTGGTCCGCCTGCAGCTCAAGAAGAAGAAAGTCAAGGAGGCGAAGGTCACGGAGAGTGTGCTACGGAAAGCGAATGATCGCGATCTGGAGAAGATGCACGAGGCCCGTCGCCAGGAGGTACAGGCCCTGACCACCTCCCGTGCAATCGCACGGACCAACCATATGGCGATGAAGATCTCCGACGTGGAATTCCAGGGCGACGGCCGCAAAGCCACGATCTACTACACCGCCGAAAACCGGATCGATTTCCGTCAGTTAGTGCGCCAGTTCTCCCACCAGCTCCGGGTAAAGATAGAGATGCGGCAGATCGGTCCGCGTCAGGAATCCGGTCGCCTGGGCGGGATCGGTAGTTGTGGGCGGGAGCTATGCTGTTCCACCTGGCTCAGTGACTTTCAGAGTGTGAATACCGCAGCCGCTCGCTACCAAAACATTGCCATTAATCAGAGCAAGCTTTCCGGACAGTGCGGACGGCTGAAGTGCTGCCTGAACTACGAGCTCAATACCTATATGGAGGCGCTGGAGGCCTTCCCGAAAAAGGCCGATAAGCTCCGGACGGAAGCCGGTACCGGCCAGCTCATCAAAACGGACATCTTCAAGGGGCTGATGTACTATACCTACCGGGAAAACCGGGGGTTGTTATTCCCCATTCCCGTAGAGAAGGTGCACGAGATACTGGCCATGAACCGGGAAGGTAAAAAGCCGGCTGACTTGCAGACCTTCCAGCAGGCCGTCGAGATTAAGGACGACTTTGTGTACGAAGACGTCACCGGGGCCGTAGAACTACCCGCGGAGAAACGGAAGCGCAAGCGCAGCAATAAATCAAACAAGCGCCGGAAAAAAACCGGCAACCAGCCAAAGGCCGAGAAAAGCGGCTCCACCGAAAAGTCCGGTAAACCACGCCGCCAGAAGCGCAGTCGTAACCGCAGAAAGCCCCAGGGCGGAAGCGATGGAAAGAAGGAATAACCCTCCTTCAGCTCATCTTTTCGGCGGGTAAGCAGTTACTTTACCCAAGCATCTCTAAAGATATATTCATGAATTTCGACCTCACCATTATCGGTAGTGGCCCCGGCGGCTACGTTGCCGCCATCCGTGCTGCCCAGCTGGGAATGAAAGTCGCCATCGTAGAACGGTATAACAGCCTCGGTGGCACCTGCCTTAACGTGGGATGTATTCCCTCCAAGGCGCTGCTGGACAGTTCGGAGCACTACCACAACGCGCACGAGAAATTCACGGAGCACGGTATCGATCTCAGCGACCTGAAGGTCAATATGCCCCAGATGATCAAGCGCAAGAATGAGGTGGTCGATCAGACCGTCAAAGGGGTGCAATTTCTAATGAAGAAGAACAAGATCGAGGTCTTATATGGACACGGTACTTTCACCGGTCCTAAGGAGTTGTCGGTCAAAATGAATGAGGGGGAGGATCAGACCATCACGTCCGAAAACTTCATCATAGCCACCGGATCCAAGCCCATCACTCCGGGCATGTTTAACTACGACAAGAAGCGGGTCATCACGAGTACCGAGGCCCTCAATATTTCGGAAGTGCCAAAAAGCATGGCCATCATCGGTGGCGGCGTCATCGGACTGGAATTGGGTAGTGTTTTCGGACGCCTCGGTACGGAGGTCGATGTCATCGAGCTGGAGGACCGGATCCTGCCCACCATGGACAAGGACTGCAGCAAGGAACTCACGCGTGCCCTTAAAAAGACCGGACTTAATTTCTACACCAGCCACAAGGTGACCGAAGTGAAGGGGGGCGATGCCACGGCATCGATCACCTTCGAAAAGCAGAGCAACGGGGAAGCGACCACCAAGGAATACGACTATGTGCTGCTGGCCATGGGCCGCCGACCCTATACCGACCAGCTGGGATTGGATAAAGCCGGCGTCGAACTGGACGAGCGCGGTCGCGTGAAGGTCGATGACCACCTACAGACCAATGTTTCCCATATCTACGCCATCGGTGATGTCATCCGCGGTGCCATGCTGGCCCACAAGGCGGAGGAGGAAGGCATTTACGCCGTAGAGCATATCGCGGGCGAAAAGCCCCACGTGGACTACAATCTGATTCCCGGGGTGGTCTATACCTGGCCGGAAGTGGCAGCGGTCGGTAAGACCGAGGAGGAACTCAAGACAGAAGGTGTCAAGTACAAATCCGGCAAATTCCCCTTCAAAGCGCTGGGTCGCGCCCGTGCGAGTACCGACATCGAGGGGATGGTTAAAGTGCTCGCCGATGCGGAAACCGACGAGATCCTCGGGGTACACATGGTCGGTGCCCGGGCGGCGGATATGATCTCGGAAGCGGTAGCCCTTATGGAATTCCGGGCCAGCGCCGAAGACGCCGCCCGCATGAGTCACGCGCACCCCACCTATACCGAGGCCTTCCGGGAAGCGGCGCTGGCGGCTACGGGGGATCGGGCATTGCACGTGTGATCCGCGTACCCCGCGGTCGATAAGTTAGTGGCGCATCCAAGTGGGAAATGGCGCGATGCTATAGCGTGAATCTTTACTTAGTCACCACCAGCTTTAACGACCGGTGGTCCGACCAGGGTGAATTCACCCGCTCCACGTCGACCACCGTCAGGGCCGTATCCACCATAAAGTAATCGATCCGGAGTCCCGGCAAGGGGCCCGTGAAGGTCGTCCCTAGACCAGAGCCTGCCTGTGCCCAGGCATCTTTGAGTCGGGGCGAAAGGATGGTATTATACATGTAAGACGACGGGACATCATTGAAATCGCCGCCCAGAATAACGGGGTGGGGGCTCTCCTCCACGAGTCGGCGAATCATTTGTGCCTGGGCGGCCCGCTGCCGGGTAGTCCGGCCGTAGCCGGCCAGCATCTGACCGAAGGTGGTCACCTGGTCGGACACCGATTCCTTACCCCGGATACCTTCGGCCATTCCACTGATCTTGTTGGACTCGAGGTGTGTATTTATCACGCGGATCGGTCCGATATCCGTTCGAATATCCGTCAACAGGATACCATGATACTGGCTATCTTCGAAGTACGCTTGTTCCTCAATGACATTATTGGCGTACGTGGCCACCATTGTCCTTTCTACCTGATGCCGCTGCTGCAGGCCACTGGATTGGTGTATTACGTCGATATAACTCTTTTTCCGCCCTTCCGGCCATACCTCTTGCAGCAGCAGAACTTCCACCCCGAGGCGATCAAAGAAATTGCTTACCGTTTCCACTTCGGCGTCCGAAACATCGGCGTAGCGAAACATCCGTTGATTACCCGTAGCCAGAGTAAGGGTAGGCTCACCGGCCGATAGCTCTTCGGCGGATGACGGCCAGGCGAACAGCCGGTCGAGTATCGGGCTGGCGACGGCTACCACCACCACGGGAAGAATGACCGAACGCCACCGTCTGCGCCAGACCTGAACGAGGATGAAGGCAACCGTGACCACCAAAAGTCCGGGAAGTAAGAGGGCAATAATGGCCGGGGGCCAGAAGATCTCTGGTGAGACGTAGCGCGCCAACAGGCCGAAACCGGCAGTAAGGGCAATAAGATTTCCCGCTATCGAAAAGAGTGTACGCACCGGCTGCTAGTTTCGATTGCTGGCCCGGAATAGAAATTCTTTCTCCTCTTTGGTGAGGCTATTATAGCCGTCTTCCTTGATCTTATCGAGAATGGCATCAAGTTGTTCCTGGTGGCTAAGATCGTTACTGTCCTGGGCGGCACCGCCGTTGGAAGCCGACTTGGATCGGGAACTCCCCCCCGCTCGCCGCATGAAGCTGGGACGCTCCTTGGCAGCGGTTTCTTTGACGGATCGGCCACCCCGAAAGGCTGCATGGGGACCCCGGTTGCGATGATCCTTGCTCGGGCTGGTGATGCTGTGGTAAAACCGATCGATTCCCTCGATGGCCCGGCGAACGGGGGCGGTGAGGTCTGTACCGCGGCGTAGGTACCAGGCGAAAAGAAAACCTATGAATATTCCTCCCAGGTGACCGAAAGCACCGCCCGTATTCATATCTCCGCCTAAGCCGATAATATTCATAATTACGATGAAGGCCGCGATGTATTTGAGCTTGACGTTGCCCAGCAGAAGTAAGCGAACGTTGTAATCCGGTGCAAAGACCGCCGAAGCCACCACGATACTCAGAACAGCGGCACTGGCCCCGAAGGCCACCCCGCCACCGCCGGGGAAATTAGGTAGCGCGGCCCCGATAAAGAAGAACAGCGCACCACCCAAGCCACCTAGAATGTATAAGGGTAGCACCCGCCGGTCGCCCAACAGGTCGCCAAATATGCGACCGAACCAGAAGAGGAACAGCATATTCCACAGAATATGCCAGAAGCCCTCGTGGAGGAACATATGGGTAAAGATCGACCACGGATGGGTAAGCATGTGCCAGCCCGAACTGGAGATCGCCAGGAAGTCCCGAATGTCGTAGTAGAGGTTCGGTGTCTCCCAGCCCTTGAAAATGCGTAGAAACACCCAGGCCAGATTGATGACGAGGTACACCGCGACATTCACGATGATAATCCGGTTGATCATGTTGCCATAATCGAACTCCCGGCGAATATCGTCCCAGATGGATTGTAGCATAATTGGCGAAGGTGTGCCTTTACAAACGTTTACGCGGGGAAAAGATTTACCCAGCCGGCAATAATGCCTGGCAAACTACACTTTTAGCGCGGCACGCCCCCGTCCCAGCGCTGCGCTCCGGCGGGCGGATCGGCCTTGTACCAGATGTAGGCCAGCAAGCCGCCGGCGAGCGCTCCCCCCAGGTGAGCGAAGTGCGCAATGGGATCCCAGCTAAACTGCATCACCCCAAGGAAGAGGTCGACGGCTAGCAGAATAGGTACAAAGATTTTTGCCCGGATCGGAATGGGCAGAAAGATGAGCATCAGCGGAAAGCTGGGATAAAGGATCGCGAAGGCCGCCACTACCCCGTACAGCGCACCCGAGGCACCAACCATGGGCACGTTGGTTTTAAACTCGATATACTCCTGCATCATGATTACGGCGTCCTGGCGGATGCGTTCCGGATCGTCGCTATTGAGGGTCAGTTCCGTCTTGATGTCCCCCACGACCTGGCTGACGGGCGTACCGTCGTCCATGGTCAGGCTCTTGGTGTCGATAGATGCGAAAAAGTCGCTGAAGGCGGAAAGGGTAGGGTTGCTGCGGAAGTTTTCCACGATGTTCTCCATGGAGTTGATCTCGTACCAGGTCCAGCCGAAGTGCAGGGCTACCGCGCCCGCCGCTGCGACCAGGTACAGGATGAGGAAGCGCTGGCCGCCGTAGCGCCGCTCCAGTAAGGGGCCGAACATGACC
>JBASAV010000182.1:0-7749 GCA_049650785.1 Lewinella sp.
GTGGAGCTACCGGGACGAGGAAGGCGTCGGCCTGCCGGATGCCTACGCATACCTCCAGCCCTACGCGCTCAACCAACAGGAATGGACCCACCAGCAACTCGGCGATATGGCCGACGTACGCAGCGAACTCCGGCAGCAATTCGTGCGGGCGGCCAGCCAGATGGAGGAAGCCGACTACTGCTCGCCGGAGATGCTGGCCGCCCGGTCGGGGTCCAGCATCGACCACCTGCTGTACCCCTGTAATGCCCAATAAACAGCCCGTCACCATACCCGGATTTATCCCCTGTAATTATCTCGATTATGCACCACATTCTACCCTTATTTTTTCTCTTCTGTACCGCTCTCTGGAGCCTACCCGCCCACGGGCAGGCACGGCTTAGCGCGACCGGAGAATCCGGGAGCGCCTATCCGGTCATCTCCGACGCCGGCTTCAATATCGAAGGCCCGGATGACAGCAGTCCGGATTGTGTCGGTGACGGCCCCGGAAATCATTCCGCCTTCGGCGATCATATCCTTCAGGCAGCGGATGCCGACCTCGGCCAGAACGTCTTTGAATTCTACTCCCACCTGCCGGAGGACAACGATCGCTGCCTCGTCTTCGACCGGGCACGCATCGAGATAAAGGGAGGGCCCAACGGACAGAGCGATCCGGAGCTCGAGCACGAATACGGCGATACGTCCTACTACCGCTGGCAGTTCCGCCTGGCCGATGACTTCGTCGGTGCCGGCAGCTTCAACCACCTGTTTCAGAATAAGGCTGCCGGAGGATCGGATTCCGGTTTTCCCATCCTTACCCTCACCGCCCGGACCTCCCGGGTGGAACTGTTGCACAACGGTGGAGACGACAATCCCAGTGGCACCCTCGGCCGACTGAGTGATGCGCCGCTGGACCGGTTTACCGGACACTGGGTAGAGGTAACCATGCGACAGGTACACGCAAATGACGGGGCGCTGGATGTCACTATTCGCGACGTGGAGACCGGCCTGCCCATTCTCCTCTATACGACCGAAGACATCGACCTGTGGCGTGGCGCGCCGGACGAGGGTGGCCTGATCAACCGTCCGAAGTGGGGTATTTACCGCTCCTACAATGAGGCGGCCGGACTGAAGGATGAGGTCGTGCGCTTTGCTAACTTCTGTTCTTCGGAAACCGCCCTGGATGCCTGTCCTTCCATCATCGACCTGGGTGATGACGCTCCCGAAATGGCCACCGATGTGCTACCCCTGGACGGTTCGGAATCCGTGCCCCTGTTTATGCCGATCGTCTGGACCGGCAGTGCCGCAGCGACGGCCTACCGGGTCTACCTGGGTAGCAGCCCGACCGAACTGACCCTCGATACCACCCTGACGACGAACAGCTACCATCCTGAACTGGCAGCCGGCACCACCTATTATTTCCAGGTCAGTAGCGTAAACGAAACGGGGGAGTCCCGCACCGCTATTCAATCGTTCACCACCCTGCAGAATCCCGATGACGGCAACTGGGACGTGGCCCGTGGTCATGCGCGTCCCGAGGTGGAAGCGGGGCAGTTCTTCGAGCTCAACACCAACCTCACTACCCTGCAGATCGATTCGGTCGCCCGGCTGAACGACCGGGAGGGCAACAATGCCTACTGCTACTTTTCCGGCCCGAAGGAGGGCGACAACGGCAACTACCGCTGGCGCTACCGGCAGGAGGTAGAGGACGAGACGACCGTCGTGGTTCGGCTCGCCGCGCTACCCGACGTCAATAATATCACCTATGTCGAATTCTACGGATTGGGATGGCGGCAGAAAATGCGTGTCAACCGGTCCACCATCCGCTTCGAACGGACCACCGAGGACCCAGAAGTAGCCTTCCCGGAGGGGTACTGGGACGACGGTGCCGTGCACACCCTCCGCTTCACTTTCCAAAACAACCCGATGGCCGGGGCGCCGATGATCACCACCGTCTACCTGGATGAGGACCCCACCGCCTTTGGCGGGCCGTTTGAAAGTGACGAAGAAAAGGAAAGCGCCTTCATCGACATCGGACGGGCGGGCAGCACCGATTACGGCGCCTGCTTCGACTACATCGCCATCAACGCCTCGGGTGCCTACGCTCCGGAGAGCGTCCCGGCCTCCATGCTTCCGGTCGATCTGGCCGGGGACGCCGCGGTGGCCGTGGGCCGGTCGCTTCCCCTGGATGGATCCGTCGACGTTCCCCTGTACATGCCCATCGTATGGGACGGCGTAGACGGTGCCGATACCTACCGGGTGTACCTAGGGACTTCTGCGGATGACCTGGCGTTGGATACCACGGTAGCCACGACCAGTTACGTTTCGGAACTTACCGCCGCAACAACGTACTACTACCAGATAGCCAGTACCAATGCCCAGGGAGAGACCCGCGGGGAAGTGCGGCAGTTCACCACCCTGGAACAAACTGATGACGGTCCGTGGGAAGTAGCGCGGGGTCATGCCCGCCCGGAGGTAGAGGCGCCACAGTTCTTTGAATTCGATACGAACCTGGAAATGGTCGGGCTGGATTCCGTAGGTCCCATTGTGGAAGAAGCGGGAAACAATGCCTACTGCTATTTCTCCGGTCCAAAGGAGGGAGATAACAATAATTACCGCTGGCGCTACCGGCAGGACGAAGGAGAGGAAACGACGGTGTTGATACGCCTGCGCGCGCTGCCCGAGACAAGTAACATCGCCTACGTAGAGTTCTTCGGGCTCGGCTGGCGGCAAAAGCTGCGCATCAACCGGTCCACGCTGAAATTCGAACGGACTGTAGATGATCCCGAAGTGAATTTTCCGGAAGGGTTCTGGGACGACGGTGCCTATCGTATTCTTCGCATCACCTTCCAAGATAACCCGGAAGCCGGGCAGCCCATGGTGACCACCGTGTACCTGGACGAAGAAACCACACCCTTTGCTACCTACGTCAGCGACGAATCCACCGACAACACCTATCTCGACATCGGCCGGGCCGGTGGGACAGACTACGGTGCGTGCTTTGACTACATGGCCGTGAACCCCGATGGTGCCTTCGCGCCGGGTGCGGGGGAGGGTATGGCTCCTCCGGCCGATCTTATGCTGCCCGAACCGCCCAGCAGCGTAAGTCACCGGGTAGTCTTTACGCCGCGGCTTTTCCCCAACCCGACGTCGGGTAGGCTACAGGTGAACGGGTTGCCCAGCGACGAAGCGTATAGCTACGTGGTCGTCAGCGCTACCGGCAAACAAATGAGCCGGGGGCAGTTGACCGCTTCCGGCCGGTTTATCGACGTGCGGGCACTCCCATCCGGCGTGTACTTCCTCCAGGTACGGAGTAGCGACGGGGCTACCGGACTGAGCCGGTTTGTCCGACAATAGGAACCGGCGGGCAAATTACCCGGGCTCCCCCCAGAGGACCGGCTGGCGTAGCGGGAAATTCCGCGCTATTTCCGCCGACCGCTGGGTGGGGTCTAGGCTTTGCCATATCCGGAGCATCTCCGCATCGTCGTACGCACGGGCGGCCAACAACAGGCCGACTGACTGAATCGGCACCTCATCGTAATGCATCACGTCAGGCGGGTACGGCCATCCGGCCTTATCCCGGATGTAGGGCATCATAAAGGACCAGCCATCGCGCAAGCTGCCCTGGGATCCTTCGTAGGTCCACAGATTGTCATCGGGGGTAGAGGCATATTCGGCCAGAACGGAATACCCTTCGAGGATGAACAGCGAATAGATATAGGGTTTGGTGCGCGACAGCTCGTCGGTGAACCCGCCTTCCTCGTTCATCTGCTCGTCGAGCATCCGCTTAAACAGCATGCGGGTAGAGTCCAGCTGCGCGTCGTTACCGGTTAGGTTGGCGAAGGCGGCTACCTGGGCGGCGTACCAGGTGCTGTGATTATTCCCGTGATCCCGCTCGTCGTGGCCGTAGGGGTGACTGGCCATCCAATTCAGGTAGTCCTCAAACCAGCCCACTACCGCCGACCTATCGTCGCCCTCCAGGTAGCCCATCTCCCGGAGAACGCCGACGGCCTTGGCGACCTCGATCAAATGAATGGTATCGATGATACCGATGCCACGTCCGGTCACTCGCCCCTTTATGGCCTGGGCATAAAGGAGATGCGGCGTCATGCTGGTCTCGGGGTCCACAAACCAGGTACGCAGGAAGCGCATGGCATGCTCCGCGTAGCGTTCCTCCCCCGTTTCGACGTAGGCGGCCACGAGAGCAGCTACCGCTTTGGACAGATCGACCATGGCCCGCCGGTGCGCTACAAAGTTATCCGGATTGGTTTCACCGTCGCGACGCACGTAGGGGCCGTCGGGATTCTCGGGGTCCGGCCACCAGTAATCGCCTTCGGAATAAAAATCCCGCGGACCGCCGGTACTGCGCGGGCTTACCTCGCGGGTGATCGGGATGGGCTCCCGTTGCAGAAAACTGTCCGCCATGGCAACGGTCGACGCACGCGAAGTAAGGCTTGCATCGACTTCAGATTGGGACTCGGCGGATGGGGCAGAAGCCGGCGCGCAACCCATAACGGAGAGTAAGCAAATCCATGATACGGTGCCGAATTGCCACAGAATGGAGAAACGGAAGCGCGCACGTAGGGAAGAAAGAGAATGCGGGTAGGTCATACCCGTAAAATTAGGTCGAACGACGGGCATTATTGTGACGGGACACGCTGCAATTATTCGCTTTGCTATTTTTCAAATAACTGATTGTCAGGGAATTAACGATTGTCCCCCATGGTTTAGATGATTTTATCCCGCAATTCATCCAGATTGCTAATCAATTATCCGGGGAACCTTCGATGAAGCCCCGACCGCCTTATCTCTCGCTTTGAAACTGACGATCATGTTGAAACCGGTATTCATTATTTGCTGCTTACTATCCGTCTTATCGGAGGCACGAGCCCAGACCGGAGCCGTTGAAGGCGTGATCACCGGAGCCGACGACGGCTCGAGTCTTCCGGGCGCCAGCGTTTACCTGGCCAGCAACCCGGCCCTGGGTACCGTCACGGATTTGGATGGTGAATACTACCTGACCGACCTGCCCGTCGGTACCGATACTTTAATGGTATCGTACGTCGGTTTTGCTACCCAGGCCTTACCCGTATCAATAGAGGCGAATCAAACCGTTACCGTCGACGCCGCTCTCGGTGGATCCGTCGTCATGGGAGAGGAGGTCATCGTAACCGCTCAGTTATTGGGCCAGGCCAAGGCCATCAATCAGCAGCTCAAGGCCGACGCGATCGCCAACTTCGTTTCCGGCGATAAGATCAAGGAGCTACCCGACGTCAATGCTGCGGAGGCGATCTCGCGCCTACCGGGTGTGGCCATCAACCGAAACGGAGGAGAGGGCTCCAAGGTGGTCGTCCGCGGACTGGACCCGAAGTTTACGGCTATCAATATCAATGGCACCCGCCTGCCGTCGACCTCCGGTACCGACCGCTCCGTCGATTTGTCCCTCATTTCACCAGAATTACTCTCGGGCATCGAGCTCTTCAAAAGCCCGACACCGGATATGGACGGCGACGCGCTGGGCGGAACCATCAACCTGAACATCCTGAAGGCCGATGACCGCCCGCGGGCTTCCCTGAAGGCCATTGGCGGCTACAATGACCTGGCCGGCCAATTCCGGGATTATAAGTTTACCGGTTCCATGAGCCGGCGAGTATTTAACGATCGCCTCGGCATCATTTCAACCGTTAACGTGGAGCGCTTCAATCGGGGTAGCTATTCCGTCAGCCAGGGGTGGGGCGACCAGCGCGATGCCATCATCGATACGACGTTGAACATCTTCGATCAGCAGGCTAATTCCCTGACTCTCCGCCGGGAGCAGGAGGTGCGTAGACGATACAACGGTAGCCTGGGGCTGGACTACGCTTTCGGCAAATCGACGGACGTCACGCTCTTAGGCATCTTCTCGCGGACAACCCGCGATGAGGTGAATCACCGGGAGAGTTTCAATATCGAGGACAATACTTCGAGCTTCCGTCCCATCATTCGGGAAAGTCAGATCAGCCTGTATTCCCTTTCCATGTCGGCCCGGCATAAGCTACGGTTCATGAACGTCGAATGGGGAGCCAGCTACAGCCAGACGGTGGGGGAAACGCCTCTGAATATTCAGTATGACTTCCGCACCGAGGGCAATAGCTTCACGGAGGGCTTTCTCGAAAACCGCCAGGATCCTACCCGGATATACAACTTCGTCAACGCGCCTGCGGATCGTACCTACCTTTACGGGGCGAGCGCGGCCGACACGGGCAACGAAGAAGACATCGCTACCGTCTTCGCCGACTTTACGGTGCCCTTCAGCCTGGGTGATAAGGTCCGGGCCTCCTTCAAGTTCGGTGGTAAGCTGCGGCGCACGCAGAAGGAACGGACGTACGAAGAATACTACGACAAGCTTTTCTATCTACGCGATAATGTCACCTGGAACGAGCTTAACGGGGGTGTCGTCGGCGCGACGGGTGTTGATCCTAGTGGGCGGAGATACCTCGGTATCGAAAACTTCCTGGCCGACGATGCTACGCTCAGCCTAGAAGATAATTCCGGCACTTCGCGGGACATCATCTATCCCTTTGACGAGGCTATTCTGCGCCGCTTCAACGACCTCTTCGGCGAAACCTATCCCCAGGACTTTTTCGGAGTCACTAACAACTTCGATCTCCAGGAAAACGTCACCGCCGGCTACGCCATGTTCAAATTCAACGTGGGGGAGTGGCTGACGGTGATCCCCGGCCTCCGTTACGAATACAACGACAATACCTACAATGGCATCTTCGCCGATCTCAACGGCGACTGGGGACAGAGCGGTGCGCGCGAGCCCCGCTCGGCTAATGCGACTTACGGGGAATTGCTGCCGCACTTGCACCTCAAATACCAACCACTCGACTGGTTCGACGTGCGCGCCTCCTACAGTACGACACTTGCCCGTCCTGACTTCAACTATATCGTGCCGGCCACCCTCGTGAACCGCAACGGTGATCTGACCGTCGATCGCGGTAACCCCGATCTGGGACCGTCGGTGTCCCGTAATTATGATCTCTTCCTAACGGCTTATTCCGATGAACTCGGCCTGTTTAGTGTCGGTGGCTTTTACAAGCAGATCAAGGACGCCTTCTACCCGGTCACCCTGGGTGTTAACGACGATAGTATAGCGGTAGCCAACGGCCTGCCCCCGACCGGCTTCATTGGGGCGGAACTTACCTCCTTCTCCAGTTCGCCGGACTCTAAGGTGTATGGTGTGGAATTGGACGTCCAATCGCGACTCAGCTTCCTGCCCAGCCCGTTCGACGGCCTGATCTTCAATATCAATTACGCATTACTGTTTAGCAATACGACCATCAATTCCTTCCGTGAGGAAACGGAATGTGTGGTGGTAGGCGGCCGGCCGCGCTGCCAGGTCAACGCCTTCACGTTCCAGCGTGAAGCTAACCTGATCGGACAGGCGTCGACGATCCTTAATACCTCCCTGGGCTACGACATCGGCGGACTATCCGCCAGGGTATCGGCTTCCTACCAGGGGAGCAAGATCACCGGCTATAGTTCCATCGCCGATAAGGACAGCTACGACGCCGATTTCTGGCGCATGGATGCGGCGATAAAGTACCGCTTCAACCGACGCTTCAATGTCTTTCTCAACCTTAATAATCTCACCAACCAACAGGACGTGACGTACTTCCGTACGCCCCGCTTCGAAACCAATCGCGCCACCTACGGGACCACGGCAACGGTAGGCGTCGAGTTCAAATTCATTCCCAAAGAAAACTACTGACCCGGACGATTTCCGAC
>JBASAV010000183.1:0-4662 GCA_049650785.1 Lewinella sp.
CGTGATGGAAGGGAACCAATTGGTAACCGAAGACAATTGGAACGGAGGCGTTCAGACTGACCTGGCAACGGAACGGTTGCGGATTTACGAACCGTGGGCGGCCATGCCCGTTGCCGCGCATTCCGCGCAGGAAGCGTACGAGGTCGTATTAGATTCCGCCGGAGCCATCCTTCCGCGACGTGACGCAGTGGATACCCGCATCGTCGGGGATGTCCGTAGCGGCGGCGCCACCTTCGAGGGAAAAAGTTACCGGCTGGATCATGGAGAGATCGGGACCGAGAGCATATCCGGAATCATCGATACCCAGCAAGACGTAGGAGGCTGGCCCGAGCTACCCACCGGAGCGGTACCCACCGATACGGATAAAGACGGTATGCCGGACGGCTGGGAGGATGCTAACAATTTAGATAAGCATAATCCCGAAGATCGAAACACGGTAACACCGGATGGCTACACTATGCTAGAAAATTACCTAAACGGTATCCGGTAGGGTAATTTGGGGGGCACTTCACAATGCAGGGTACCCGGCCCTATCCTTCGAGATGGCTGGCGAATCAGATGGTCTAGTTTACACTATTAGTTGGAAATAGATTGGGGTATTCACAATAACCTTTGTTCTGGAAGGGAAGACTTTGGCCAACTTGTATGTTAAGGCAAGCATACCAAACACTCACAATTGCGTGAGAACCCTCGGTGGCATATTTTACATACCCTGACTATTCGTTCCATTTGACCAGCTCGTGGCTGCACCAGCCGGTGGCGCTTTAGCAACTGAATATAGATGCAAACTTCTCCTACTGGCTCCCCCTCATTACTGCGCCGCAACACCTTCCAGGGGTCGACGGTATAGGCTTGCCCCAGCATGTGGTTAAGTCCGTCCTCGGTAAGCGGCGAAAGATGCTCCGTAACAGTCTCAAATCCATCTTCCCGGCGGAAGTCATGGCGGAGGATGAGCTGTTGCAGCGGCGTCCGGAGCAGCTTATCCTGATTGATTTTACGGATTTGATGCGGCGGGCGGCCAATCTTTAAAATCATAAAAAGCTTTCTATCAGCCGTTTGTGATTTTTCTATCACGGAATTCAATCACAAATCCAAGGAACGTCACCTAGGGAACCGTCCTGGGAGCGTACGATTTCGGACCTGATATTTGTCAGTACAATAGGGGGAGTTACCCCCATTACCTCTGACAAGATGAATAGACACCTAAACACCTCTTTTTCTTTTCAAGCCGGATGCCACGTCGGACTACAGGCGGACGTGCGCCTGGGTTCGCCGCGGTTTTCCGACTGCCGCGGGGTTGGCATCTGCGCCATTTTCCTGGACGGTATTCCGGAGGGCCGTGGTACCTGCCGCGACTGGTGCCAGGCCTACCTCACGATCGACGGCCCTACCGGTCGGCTGCTGCTTCAGTTTGTCCGTACGTCTATCCCGGAGCGGACGTACGACCATCACTTCGGCAGCGGCTATCTGAAAGTACAGGAGCCTTATAAACTGACCGCGAGCGTAACGTCCCGGCTCGGACTGTCTGATCTCGATCACTGGATTACGCCGGGACGGTATCCGGTGCTGGACACCGGAGATACGCTACTCGTATCCTGTCGACTAAGTGTGCCCGCGGTACGGACGATGCCACTCGTCACCAGGGCCGCCTGACATTTACTGAAATACTTCATTCCTGCGCTCCGCCGCCCTACCCGATCGCGGTCCGGAAATACGCCTAAACACCTTTACTATGTCTACCGAAGCGCCCCGGCTCTTCCCCTTCCCGCTCGTGGAGGGGGTCGAGGGCCTCTACGCCCGCCACTCCCGCACGGGACGGGCCATTTACCTCACCATCGTCCTCGGCCTGTTGTCGGCCGTCGCGGCCTTGCCCCTCATTGAAGTGGAAGTCAACAGTCAGAGCCGCGGCATCCTGCGGCCGGCCATGAAACTCACCCCGGTGACCTGCCCGGTGGGGGGTCGGGTGACCCTGGCCCGGCTGGAAGAAAATCAGGCGGTCTGCGGCGGCGATACCCTGCTGATCGTGTCCACGGCGGAGCTGGACGGCGAAACGGACCACCTGCAAGCACAGCGGCGGGAACGGCAACTGGCCATTGCGGACCTGCGCGCCCTCACCACTATTCAGCCCCGAGAATTACCCGAGCTGCAAACGGCCATCTACCAGCGCGACCACCGTGATTTCCAGCGCCGCCACGACGAGCTGGAACTGAAGCTCGACCACGCGCAACGGCACCTGGACCGGCAAACCGAGCTATTACAAACTGGATCGGTGGCCCGGATGGATCATGAGCAGGCGCAATTCGAAGTGCAATTATTGGAAGGCCAGCTGCGGCAACTCGCCGAACAACAGCGCCACCTTTGGACACAGGAACTGCAGCGGATCCGCCGCGAATCCGCCGAACTCACCCGCAACCTGCGGCAGACTGCCGAACGGTCCAAGCAGCACGTGATCACCGCGCCGGTAGATGGTCACCTGACCCAAACGGGCGGCCTGCAGGTCGGTGGCTACGCCGGTCCCGGTCAGACGCTGGGGCAGATCAGTCCCGACGGTGACCTCCGGGTGGAAGCCTTCGTAAATCCCGCGGACATCGGTCTACTGCGCGAGGGATTACCGGTACGCCTGCAACTCGATGCTTTCAATTACAATCAGTGGGGACTGGCCCGGGCTACCCTAACCGAGATCAGCCGGGACGTCACCGAAGTCGACGGACAGGCCGCCTTTCGGGTACTGTGCACCTTACACGATTCCGAACTACATCTACGCAATGGCTACATCGGCCGCCTCCGCAAGGGCATGACGCTGACGGCTCACTTCACCCTGGCCCGGCGTAGCCTCTTTCAACTCCTCCACGACAAGCTAGACGACTGGTTCAACCCCGTATACCACTAAGCCATGAAGAAGACGATCAAACAACACGACATCACGGACTGCGGCGCGGCCTGCCTGGCTTCCATCGCGGCCCACTACCGACTGGCCCTACCGATCGCCCGCATCCGCCAGATGGCAAGCACCGACCAGAAGGGCACCAATCTGCTCGGAATGATCCAGGCGGCGGAGAAGCTCGGATTCACCTGTCAAGGCGTACGGGCGGAGGAAGAAGCCTTCCGCAACGAAGCCGAGTTCCCGGCCGTGGCTCACGTCATCGTCAATAAGCGCCTCCACCACTTCGTGGTCGTCTACCGCGTGACGGAGAAGTACGTCCAGGTGATGGACCCCGCAAACGGCCGGATGGAGAAGCGGAGCTGGGAAAAGTGGCGCGAGGAATGGACGGGCGTACTGCTATTGATTGCCCCGGGTGAGAAGTTCGAGGCAGGCAACCGACGGGTATCCACCTTCGCCCGCTTCCGCGCCCTGCTACAGCCCCACCGCGCTACGTTGATGCAGGCCCTGATCGGTGCGGTGATCTATACCGTCCTCGGCCTGAGCACCTCGATCTACCTCCAGAAGATCACGGACTTCGTACTGATCAATCAGAATACGCGGCTGCTGAACCTGCTGAGTATGGCGATGGTGGCCCTGCTCGGGATGAGCATCTTCATCGGGGCGACAAAGTCGGTCATGGTGATGAAGTCGGGTCAACTCATCGACGCCCGCTTAATCCTCGGGTATTACAAGCACCTGCTACGCCTGCCCCAACGCTTCTTCGATACGATGCGCACGGGGGAGATCATCAGCCGGATCGGGGATGCCGTCAAGATCCGGGCCTTCATCAACGACGTAGCCATCAACTTGCTGGTGAATGTCTTCATCGTCGTGTTCAGCTTCGGCCTCATGTTCACCTACTACTGGAAACTGGCGCTGGTACTGCTGCTGGTCGTACCCTGCTACGTGGCCATCTACTGGCTCACCAACCGGATGAACCGCAAGCGGGAGCGGGAACTGATGGAGCGGGCGGCCGACCTGGAAAGCCAGTTGGTCGAGAGCGTCAACGCAGTCCGGACCATCAAGCAACTAGGACTCGAAGACCACGCCAACCGCAAAACGGAAACCCGCTTCGTTCGGCTGCTGCGCACGACCTACCGCTCCGGTATGACGGGTATCTTCAGCGGAAACGCGTCGGAACTGGTAAGCCGGCTCTTTACCATCATCCTGCTGTGGGTGGGTAGCTTCTACGTGATTGAGGGCTTGATCTCCCCCGGTGAATTACTTGGCTTCTACGCCCTGATCGGCTACTTCACCGGCCCTGCCAAGGGCCTGATCGGCATGAATAAAACCATACAGAACGCCCTCATCGCGGCGGATAGACTATTCGAAATTATAGACCTGGAAAGTGAGGAAGAGGCCATCGAAGGCATGGCGCTCAAGCGAGAAATGATCGGCGATATCCGCTTCCGTGGGCTGGAATTCAGCTACGGTTCCCGAAAGAAAGTATTTGAAGATTTCAACCTCACCATCCCTGCCGGCCAGATAACCGGGCTGGTAGGGGGAAGTGGATCGGGAAAGTCTACCCTCGCCGCCCTGCTCCAAAAGCTCTACCCACCCTCGGCCGGGAAGATCGTCATCGGTGATGCCGACCTGAGCTACGTCACCAATCAAAGTCTGCGTGCCCGCATTGGTGTTGTCCCTCAGGAGCTAAGTCTCTTTGCCGGTAACCTGATCGAAAACATTGCGGTGGGTGACTATGCCCCGGACATGCAGCGCATCCTGACGATCTGTAAGGA
>JBASAV010000184.1:0-13731 GCA_049650785.1 Lewinella sp.
CGCTTCCCGGCTGGGTGCATCGTCGGCGGGGAAGTAGTTGTACAACAGCGAGATTACCGAGCGGGCACCGGGAACCAGCTTGGTAGGATCTACCCGCTTGTCGAAGTGATTCTCCATCCACCGCATCGTCCCGTGGTGGCCGGCATTCAACCAGGCCTCCAGTCTCCGCTCCTCCGGTTCCATCCGTTCGGCAGTGGCAATACCTACGTAGGGGAAGCCCAGGTCATAGGCGGTTTGCTTGATGTGGTTGGCCAGTGCGGTAGGGTCCATAGAAAACGGAACGGCCGCCCCGGAAATCCGGAGCGGCCGTTAAGTTAAGCGCTGAAATGATTCTAGAAGTCGTTGATCGAGCGGCCGGTGAAGGACATTACGTTCCGGAAACCGACGTAAGACTTGGTGGTATCCTGATATTCGAATGTACGGGTACCGTTCTGAAGGTAGAAGCTGATGTCTTTCCAGCTTCCGCCGCGGATAACCTTACGCTTGTAGGAGATCGGATCGTCGTCCTTTGCGTTGTAGCGGATGTCCGGGTTGAAGTCGTGGATGAAGCTGGTTCCGTTTTCCTGGAAGGCGGTGATGGTCCACTCGGAGACGTTGCCGGCCATATTGTAGAGGCCGTAGTCATTGGGGTAGTAAGCATCGACGGGTACGGTGTAGGAACCGCCATCATCGGCGTAGTTACCACGACCAGGCTTGAAGTTAGCTAGCAAACAGCCTTTGCTGTTGCGAACGTAAGGGCCACCCCAGGGGAAGGGAGCGTGTTCCTTGCCGCCACGGGCAGCGTATTCGAATTCGTACTCGGTAGGCAGGCGGAAGCTCTCGATGAGGGCCTCCTCGTTATAGCTGTTCCAGAGCGTTGTACGCCAGTGACTGAAGGCGCGGGCCATGTGCCAGTCGATACCGACCACGGGGTAGTTATCGTAAGCGGGGTGGCTGAAGTACACCCGGGCCATAGGCTCGTTGTAGGCGTAAGCGAAGTCACGGACCCAGACGAGGGTGTCGGGGTAAACATTGACTGTTTTTTCGGTGAGGTAATCGGTGATACCCTGACCGTCGATGCCGCGGGGGCGGGCCAGCGAGGCTTCGGTCCAGTCTACTTCACTGTAGGTGTACTCGTAAAGGTTGGTGTTCACCTGTTTCTTGCCGGCGAAGTAATCCTCCAGGTACAGTTCCGATAGGCTTTCGTCGCTGTAGTCCAGGGGAAGTTCCCAATCGATGTTACCGTTCTCGTCTACATCACCGAGGATGACGTGGGCGATGGAATCACGGACCCAGTCCATAAATTGGCGGTATTCGTTGTTGGAGATCTCCGTATCGTCCATGTAGAAGCCGTTGATGGTAACGGCTTTGGGACGTTGGATGAAAGTTCCCGTGATGTCCTCATCACTGTTTCCGACGTGGACAAAACCCGAAGGAATATAGACCATGCCGTAAGGCTGAACTCCCTTCCAGGTGGGTCGGTCGAGCGAACCGACAAGCTCGCCAGTTTCTCGACTGCCGCCGCAGCTGGATAATGTCAGGCCGAGTAGCAAAACGGCCAGAAGAGTATGTAATTGATTTTTCATGCGCAAAACCGGAATTTTCCTCGTTTTCAAAGGGCGGGGTGTATAGAAGGGGAACGTAGGGTAAAACATAGTTAGTATCACAAGTGCGGAACCGCGGGTGGATTTAACAGTTTGGGTGGCTGAATCTGCGGCAAGCCGACATTGATCATTGTTTCGTACGTGGGTTAAAGATAATAGGCGGGGGCACACCGGCACCAATTCGTTGCCGGAGATTGTACTTAAGGGTTAATTCATGACTTCCGTCCTGAACGGTGCGCAGGTCTGAGAGCGTGAGATCGTAGGCATAAGCCACCGATAATTTGTCGCTCAGATTAAGACCGGCCATCAGTAGAATGGCATCCGTGGACATATTATTGTAACCGCGGTAGGCTATACCACCAAAAATATTCTCATCGTACTGCGCGATCAGGCCGGTGGTTACCTGATGTTGGATGCCATCACTCATGGCGCCAATCAGGGGGCTGAGCTCCCAGGCACGCAGGAAATCAAAGCGTGCGCGGAGGTAAGCGTGGTACTGACGGCCCAACTGGTAGTCCAGGCCCGGAAAGGCAATTATCCCCTCGGAAATATTTCTGGCCGACAAACCTCCTTCCAGTCTTTCCGACTGATAGTACAGGCCGGCGGCAAATGTCATTGTACCGGCTCCTTCGTTCCCACTCGGCAGTAAAGCATCGTTGTGCTCGACGAAATTGGGCTCCGGGTATTCTCCGTCCGGCGTCCGCAGGGCAGCACCATTCAGGCTCATCTGATAGTACCTCCCGGACACACCGACCGACCAGACGGCGGTAGAGGTGACCAGTTGATAACTCCAGCTGGCGCCAAAGCGACTAAGACTTCGGGCACCGAGTTCGTCACGTTCGGCTTCCACCCCGAACCCGCTACTCAGAAAATAGACGGGCAAGTGGGCACTGACGCGCTGGCTGCTGGGCTGACCGTCCAGACCGGTCCACTGTGCCCGGTAGGTGCCGGTGATGCTCAGGCTGTTGTCTAGTCCGGCGTACGCCGGATTAAACTGCACCGGATCCAACCAGTATAAACTGTAATGTCCAAGTTGCTGGGCATGCGCAACCCCACCCGCCAGGAGCAACAGTAGAAGAGATAAGTAGTGGCGGGTCATGTATTTCTAATTCAGCAGTTTACGGGCGGCCTCTTCCGTATCAACCGGTAATCTACACGTCCGGTTTTCGCATACAAAGTAACGTAGTTGCGAAAGGTAGCGGTTTTGCAATATAGGTACCTCTTCCCGGGCTTTTTCGGCTGCAACGATCAGCAAGCCGGGTCGGTAGTCCGACAAGAAACCACGTGCGGCGGTTTTCGCTCCGTCCCCGGTGATGACGAGCTCCCGTTCCGGTTGCTGCATGAGTAAGTGCGTGTGCGCCCATCCCGCGAAGCTGGTCGGATAGCGTTGAACCGCCCCCCGGATTGCGGTGAGCATGCGGTGGGCACGATCGCTGTAGCGGGCTTCCCCCGTAAGCCTGCCTAATCGAAACAGGTTAGACGCCATCTGGGAGTTACCGCTGGGCAGCGCATTGTCGTAAAAATCTTTCGTAGCTACCGGCAGTTCGCTCCCTTCGGGTCGACGGAGGTAGAACATCAGGTTTTCCTCATCGGAAAATTCGGCGAGTACGGTATCAATATGTCGGCGGGCATCCACCAGCGCGTAATTCAGGTCGAAGGTGACCTCGCTGAGATCGAGGGCGGCTGCCGCGACGGCGGCGTGATCGTCCAGAAAAGCAGGTGCGCCCAGTTTGCCATCGGTCAGATTACGGTACCATTTGCCGCCGCGACACAGGCGCTCGCGGAGGTTGTCGTAGAGTCCGGTGGCCAATTGCAGGTACCGGTCTTTTCCGGTAGCGCGGTAGCACCACGCCCATCCCGACACCAGCAGGGCATTCCACTGTAGAATGAGCTTGCTGTCCGCTCCCGGGGGAATGCGTTGGCGGCGCACCTCCGCCAGGGTCCGGCGGGCTTCGGCGATTTTAGCCACGGCTACGTCCACGGACATGTCCGTTATCGCAGGGAGGGGCCCGGGCCGGTAGGGGATATTGGTTTTTTCCTCTTCCCAGTTTCCCTCCGGGGTGATGCCGTAGAAATCGGCAACCAATTCAACGGTTTCCGGATCAAAGAGGGCTTCGAGTTCCGCGTAGTCCCAAACGTAGTATTTTCCCTCCACGCCTTCGCTGTCGGCATCCAGGGCGGCCCGGTAGCCACCGTCGGGCAGCGCCATTTCGGCAGCCAACCAATCGGTCGTCTCCTCAATAGCCTGTAGATAGCGGGGATCCGGGGTTACTATTTGCAACTTGGCGAGTAACCGGAGCAGCAGGGCATTGTCGTAGAGCATCTTCTCGAAGTGCGGTACGCGCCAGTTCGCATCAACGGTGTAGCGACTGAAACCGCCGCCGATTTGGTCGTAGATACCTCCACCCAACATGGCCCGCATGGCATGACCGGCGCTGTATATGTCGTGATTGTTGCCGGTAATCAGGCCGTTGGTCAGGAAAAGTTCGAGTGCCTGGCTCTGCGGGAACTTCGGTGCGCCGCCGAACCCACCGCGGGCCGCGTCGAAGCTTGCCCGCAGCTGCTCCATCAGGCCGTCGTCGTCTTTCGCTTTGCTATCAATTGTGAGCAAGCGGTCGGCGCCCGACTTGAGATTGGTGACCAATTGCTCCGCTTGGGCAATAACCTGGTCCCGCTCCTCGACGTAGGTACGGTGGATGTATGCCAGCAATTCAGTCCAGGAAGGCCGTTCATACTTCCGTTCGGGCGGGTAGTAGGTACCGGCGTAAAAAGGACGTCCGTCCGGTAGCAGGAAGGCATTGAGTGGCCAACCCCCGCCGCCCGTAATCGCCTGGCAGGCATCCATATAGATTTGGTCTACGTCGGGTCTTTCTTCCCGGTCCACCTTGATACACACAAAATGCTCGTTCATCAGCCTCGCCGTATCCTCGTCTTCGAAGCTCTCTCGCTCCATAACGTGGCACCAGTGGCAGGTGGAATAACCTATGCTGACGAGAATGGGTTTGTCCTCCCGCTGAGCCCGGGACAGGGCCTCTTCGCCCCAGGGGTACCAGTCGACGGGATTTTCAGCATGCTGGAGTAAGTACGGCGAAGTTTCTTGGGCTAGTCTATTGATGATTGATGGGTTGATGGTTAGCAATGAGCTTATTCCGCCTGTATCAGGGCTACTGCGCGTTCCAGCAGTTCGTCTTTACCTGCCCGTATACCGGCGGCAGTTACCGGCACCTCGATGTCAGGCACGATCCCGATTCGCTGGGTCGGACGCTTGTCGGGATAGAAGACGCCGATGCCCGATATCATTGTTCTTAAGCCTCCCGGCAACCAAATGGTTGAGACATTGCCGTCCGCCCCCGCGGTGGTGCTGCCAATAATGGTGGTTCGCGGGCCGGCCCGAAAAGCCATGCTCGTATACTCCGCCTGGCTCTGTGTCTCCTCGTTGACCAGCACGACCACCCGCCCGGTATAGGGAGTTTCTGTGGGGGGTATCTCTAAAGGCTCACTCCACGCGAAAGTCCCGGGCGTATCGTACACTGGCCGGGTAAATCGCACAAAGGGAGTGGTATCGGACATGAAATACGAACCCAGCGTGAAGGGGACGAAGGTCGACGGGTAATTACGAATATCGATGATGAGGCCGCGGGTATTTTGGAAGGTGTCCCGGATAATGGGCACCTCCTCGGGTTGAATATTCTCAAGGGTCACGTAGCCAATATCCGCAGTCAAAAATTTGAAGGTTGTAGCCTCACGGGAATTCCTTCCACGACGCTCCCGCTGGGATCCGATGGCAAGCAATGGTACGTACCGCGCTTCTTCACCGGCTTCCGTTTCGACGCGCACCGTAATACTTTCACCGCTCCCGCGTAGTAAGTCTGTGGCCAGGTCACGGTGTCGGGCCGCATCATTGGAGGCGGGGTAGAGAGAACGACGTTCCGCCACGATCTCATCCACCGGTTGTTCCTCGATGTGGGTAATGACATCCCCCACCTCCAGCGTAGCCGGCAACTGATCCCTCATCGGGTAATTGTCCGAAACCACCAGCTCGCCTTCCGCGAAGCGGACGGTGACGGGCGCATAGCGGTCGCCCCTAAGCGCGCGGATGCGATCCGCACCTCCCCAGAGGCCGGCATGGGTGTCACCGACCTCACCGATCAGCTCGAGGGCAGCCCGTTCGTAGGCTAGTTCATCTTCGGCCTTTATAAGCTTGGGTATATATGCGGATAGCACCTCCCCCCAGTCCCGATCGCTTTGCTCCACATATGGAAAGTAATAGCGGATCATATTCCAGTAACGGTAAACGGCCAGCAAGCGAAAGCCGGCATCGGGATAGCCGGTAGAATCATAGGGAAGCTCATGCTGGAAAGCTGCATTCCCCACGTTGCCGGCAGCAACGTAATAGTGGGTGCCGGTCGCGCGATTCTTGTAAATATAGGTCAGCAGTTGGCGCAGGGACGGGTTGGCTATTCGATCGTTGATCCAACTTTTGTCGGCGGTGACTGCCAGGTCCTCCCCTTCCGAATCGGCACACTCCGTACAGGCGGGTACATCGCCCAGATCCCAAACCCACTGTTCTAACAGGGTTTCGCGTTCCGCGTGGGTCTCCGCTTCCAGGTAACGGGGCAAAAACCGGAAGAGATCGTAATCCCACTGCCGCTCTCCCCGGGCAATCGTCGGATGGTGGTACTTTAAAAACCCCCACACCCGACCGAGCAGATCCAGGTCCGCAATTAATTGGGGGGTAAGCTTCGGGAAGCTAACGCCGCTTCCCCGGTCGAAGGCATGATCCTGATCGGCGGCGTACGACGTGGGGGGCGGTACGTTCAGCGTCTGTATGTCTTCACCGTCGATCCGGACGGTAAAATTGTCCATCCATACGGTACCGTTACCGGCTAACATTCCGGCAACGTATATCTCCTTCCCTGCTTCCGGATAGTCCATGGTGATCGAATATTCCTGCCAGTCGCGGGTACCATTAAGCTTCTTTTCCTGCATGTGCTCGAATCCCAGCACCTCTCCCCCCGGACCGTTGACCCGTATCAGTAATCCGGCATAGCCTTCGGTTACGCCCTCCATTCGGAGATAGCCACTCAGCGCAATGGTAGATCCGGAGTAGGTCCCCGGAATCATTAATGCCGCGCTGCTGAACTCACCCGCCATGCCGGTTGCCATGAGGCGGGTACTGCGCCTCCCAGAGTGCGCCACGGAATCAACGGCTACCTCACCTTCCCCCCACTGTATCCAGCCCTCCGGAAGCGCGTCGGTTCCGGCTTGTTCCATATCGAGGTTGAAGTGTGGATGCGGCACATCACCGCCCGGGCGGCAGGCAGCCAACAAACAGAGAAATGGGAGGAGTATCCAATAGCGCATATAACGGGTTAGATGCCGGGCCGACGGTAATCGGCGGACCCAGCCTAGGTCAAGCCTGCGTCTTAAGACCGAAAATGTCAGGCAAATGGGCGTGAAGACTAGGTGACTTAAGGGTCCGTTGGTCAGGGGCACTCAATTTACATACCATAACCGAGGATCATGACCCTTATCCGTACGCTACTTCCCAATCTTTGCGTATTGCTCTTTGCCTGTAAAGACAACAGCGTGAATTAACCGCCTGTCGGTGCGCCTGACCGATTTCCCGGCCGATTACGAAAAGGTTGCCGGCGGGGGAACTGACAGAGGTACGCTTAATTTGGGGCTACGAGCACTTTGAACAGATCGACAGCCAGCTCATCGCCCTGAGTACGCCCAGCGCCCAACAGTCCGGACTGAAAATCAAACTCAAAAATGCCGTATTTCAACCCGATAACAATTACTTGTTGGTTCTCGATTTCGACGCGGGCCGCAGTGTGGTCGAGGCCGGTAGCAGCGGCAAGTACAACCTCAAGCCGGTTATCCGCGCTACCCTGCGGGAGGTCACCGATATGGAATCCGGTCGTATCGGCGGAATGCTGACTCCCTCCGAACGTCAGTGGGTAATGGCCTACCCGGCCGGGGGCGATACGCTGGGCACCTACGCCGACGCCACCGGTGCTTTTGTGCTGCTGGACGTACCCGCCGGTACGTACACCGTAGAGGTCGTTCCTTCCGACAGTGCTAGCTACGTGCCCGAAGTGATCGAAAATGTCATGGTCACCGACGGTGAACTGACCAACCTGGGAACGCTCAACCTGAATTAAGTCAACCAGGCGATCTATGTATAAGGTGCGGCATATACCCGGTAGACGTATTTTGCCCTCATCAAACACCTCTCTAGCGCAGCTGGCTTCTCCATTTCGTACCTGCCCGGATTTCACACTCCTTTACCGAGCTTTCTGCTATTCGGCTACCTGCTTTTTATTGTACCATCTGTCAGCGCGGCACAGGTCAGTTATACAGGAACGGTCCGCGATAGTCTGAACCGGGAGCCCGTTCCCTTCGCAACGGTCTACTTCGACGGCACCACCATCGGCACCACTACTGACGAAGACGGCAGCTTTACCCTACCGTTAGCGTCCGTCACCTTACCCGCGGTGGTGGTAGTCAGCCATCTTAGTTACCGCCTCGCGACACGCGAGGTCAGGGAAGCGGGTACGGGTCCGGACTGGCTACTCGCCCCCGTCAGTAATCAGATCGCCGCGGTGGAAGTCGGCGACCGCAACAACCGGGAAAAGAATGTCGCCGAATTTCGGGAACGGTTTCTGGGCAATGACGAATGGAGCCGGGGAGCCGGGTTACGCTATACGGATCGACTCCGCTTTAACCGGGACTACCAGTCGGATACGCTGCACAACGCTGACTTACTCGTCGAACACCACGGCCTGCCGGATGATCTGAGAAAGGTGGAATGGGCGATCGATGGCAAGTCTTTGACCTTCGAGCAGGCGGTGAACCTGCAGGTCCACAGTACCGGCACCCTGGAAGTGGATGTCCCGGCGCTGGGTTACCGGATCTCGGTGAATTTGCAGCGGTACACGGTTGATTACCGTGAGGGCAGCACGTACGGTCTCGGCAGCTATTACTTCGAGCCGTACGAGGGAGCCGGAGGCCGGGCGCGGAAGAAGCACGTGCGTAACCGGCGGCGGGTGTACTACTTTTCCGCCCAACATTTTCTCCGGGCTTTGTATCGGGATGAACTTGAAAGCCATGGATTCTCTACCTACGAAATGATCGATGGTGATCCGCGGTCGATAGATCTGCGTCCCTTCCTGGAACTCACCCCGAACGGGGAGATGGCCATCCGGGGATTGGAGGGCCGGCCCATCACCATCCTGTATTTCCACGACCGGCAAGGACGCCCCTTGCCCCCCGACCGGCGGAAGAGAGCCGCCTATACTACTTCCGTTCTCCTGGCCGATGGGCCACAGGCAACGTTCCGACCCGATGGCACGCTGGGGGATAGTCCGATCGGCTTCGGTGGGGCAATGGGGGCAAGCCAGGTCACCCGCATGCTGCCCAGTGATTATTCTCCTGCCGAGACGAAATGACGACACTTCCCACTGTGCTATGGGGTTAGCCCCTCAACGTATTTCTACCATTGAAGTCCACATCAACACCCCTGGCATGGTTACCGGACCGCGGGTTCAAACCGGTACGCGACCGTCGGGAAGTTCCCACGGGCGAATCGGCTCCCACGGCATTTTGTGTAAGCGCTTTACGGATAGTGACTCCGCGTCGCGGTAGGCAGGCAAGCCGATAATGATGTCCTCCTGGGGAATTTCCCACTGGTGCGTCCCGTGTAGCCGATCCCAGAAAGGAAAGATCACCCCGTAGTTGCTATTGAATTCCTCTTCCACGATGCTGTGGTGAATACCGTGCGCGCGGGGCGTTATCATGACCTTGGACAGTGCCTCTTCCACCTTTTTGGGCAAACGCAGGTTGCTGTGGTGAAAGGCCGTACAGCCCTCGAAGACCGCCTCGTACTCCAGGATCAATCGGGGATCCGCTCCAATGATGGCGATCATTCCACTACGATACAGGATGGAAAATACCTGCTCCCCGAGGTGAAATCGGAAGCCGGTGGTCACGTCCATATCCAGGTCGGAATGGTGCACCCGGTGCAGTCGGAAAAGAAGCGGCACGTTGTGGGTCAGGACATGCCAGAGATAATTCGTGTAGTCGAGTAGCAAAAAGCCCAGCACGTAGCGGGCCGGTCGCGGCAAGCCCAGCCGATGCACGAGCCCGAACCGCCGTCGCTCGGCCACGCTGCCCACCCAGATCATCGCCGGCAGCAGTGCCGCACGCACCACGGCAAAGCCACTGGCGGCCACGGCGGTATTGATTACCGAGCGGCGGGCTTTAGACTGGTGTTGCTCCCGCAGGACGAGCACTTCCTCCAATAAGTATAGTCCGACAACCAGACCGGCTAGAACCGGAAAGGCCTTCCGGTCGAACCAGGGGTAATAGAAACGAAGCTTCGGCATGCCTAGGCAAATCCGATTCGGGGGGAAAAGGTTGGGTGTAGCCCTTCCTTATCGCGCGCGCCGTCCTGATATTCCTACCTTCCAATGAAATCTACCCGTATGCCTACCTCACTACTACCCTACGGATACGCACTGTTACTAGTGCTGGCTTCCGGACTTCTTCCCGGGCAGGAACCGATCCCCGATTATGTCCCCGCCGACACCGCTCTATACGAGGCCATCATGGAGATGGATCGCCGGTACTTCGATGCCTACAACAATTGCGACCTGGAAACGCAGGCCATGATCTACTCCGACAGCCTGGAATTTTACCACGACCGGGGCGGGCTGGCGACCTCCAAACCGATAATCCTACAATCGATCGAAGAGAATATCTGCGGAAAAGTAAAACGCTTCCTCCTGCCCGAGACCGTGGAGGTACACCCCATACCCGGCCACGGGGCCGTGGAGATCGGCTACCACCGGTTTGAAAACGCCGAAGAACCGGACGCGCCGTCCGTCCCCAGCCGTTTCGTTACGGTTTGGCAGGAGGTGGCGGGGCAGTGGTACATGTCCCGAATCATCAGCCTGCACTAACGTTCTCCCCTTAACAGATTTCCTTATCCTCTCCGATCATGTTACGGCAAGCATTACCTGCATTCCTGTTACTGGGCCTGTGCTTTTCCTGCGCTCCGGCGCAAAAATCAGAAACGCCATCGGGCAGCGCGGTAATCCTGGACCATCCAAATATCGTTTTTCTCTACCTCGACGACCTCGGCTACGGGGACGTCAGTGCATACGGGCAGACCACGCTGCTTACGCCCCACATGGATTTGCTGGCCCAAGGCGGCATCCGTTTTACCAACGGCTACGCCTCTTCGGCCACCTGCACCCCCAGCCGGTACGCCCTGCTAACGGGTATCTACCCCTGGCGCAACCGGGAGGCCAAAATATTACCGGGCACCGCTCCCCTCATCATCGATACCAGCCGGACTACCGTGGCCTCCATGCTCTCCGCAGCCGGCTACCGCACCGGTATCGTGGGCAAATGGCACCTGGGGCTGGGCACCGGCGACGTGGACTGGAACGAGCGGGTGAGCCCCGGACCGAACGAGGTGGGCTTCGACTACAGCTACATCCTGGCCGCGACGCAGGACCGGGTGCCGACCGTGTACCTGGAAAATGGTCGGGTCGTCAACCTCGACCCGGAGGATCCCATCGAAGTGAGCTACGAGGAGAACTTCCCCGGCGAACCCACCGGAGTGGAAAATCCCGAATTGGTGACCATGAAGTGGCACCACGGGCACAATAACAGCATCGTCAACGGGATACCGCGGATCGGCTTTATGACCGGCGGGGAGTCAGCCAAGTGGAGCGACGTGGATATGGCCGACCACTTTCTGGCCAGGGCCCGGGATTTTGTGAGCGCCGGGGATGATCGCCCCTTCTTTTTGTACTACGCGCTGCAGCAACCCCACGTGCCGCGTACACCCCACCCGCGATTCGTGGGCACCTCCGGGATGGGTCCGCGGGGTGACGCGATCGTCGAAGCCGACTGGTGCATCGGGCAGCTCGTGCAGACGCTACGGAGCGAGGGTCTGCTGCAGAATACGCTCATCGTGCTATCGTCCGACAACGGCCCGGTGCTGAACGACGGCTATTACGACCAGGCCGTCGAAAAGTTGGGGGACCACGAGCCGGCCGGGTCGCTTCGTGGGGGAAAATACAGCCTGTACGAAGCCGGTACGCGCGTTCCCTTCATTACCTACTGGCCGGGAGTCATTGCGCCGGGCGTTTCGGACGCCCTGGTCTCGCAGCTGGACCTGCTTCCCTCCCTGGCCGAGCTGATCGGTACGGACATTGAACACACCGATGGCCAAAATCTACTACCCGCCTTCCTTAGTCAAAGCGAAACGGGTCGCGAGGAGCTCGTCATCGAAGCGACCGGCCGCACGGCTTTCCGCCGGGGGGATTGGCTACTGATACCGCCCTACCCCGGCGAACCGGTGAGCGAGCACGTCAACATCGAAGTGGGTAAAGGTCCGGACTACCAGCTATTCGATTTAAGCCAGGACATCGGACAGGAAAATAACCTCGCACCGCATGAGCCGGCCATGCTGGAAGAAATGAAAGCCGCCTTTGCAGCGGTGCGGGAAGCGGAAATGAAGTGATCCTAGCGGACACGCTTGACGCACCCCGTAGGTCAAATGTTTTGCGGCGGAGCGCAGGAAAAGAGCCGACTAAACCCGTTGCGCTCTTGTCTCTCCGCGACTGACCGAAACGCGCGGCTCCCGGGAACTGCCCCGTCGGCGGCTGAGGGGAACGACCAAACCGTAGTAACTGTTGATGAGATAAAGCACCATAAGCAGGGGTGCGGCAATGGTGACCTCCTCCAGTGTAACCAATCCGAAATTACAGGCCAAGCAGGCAAGGGTACCAACGATAGCGAGTGCCGCGGCCGGGTAGCGTAGCCAGGTAGCCGCCGCGTCGTCGTTGAGGTAGAGATGGCCCAGTCCGCCGAGGAAGAGGATATTAGCGGAGACGAAAATCTCCGTGGCTAGATTTCCGGCCAGGGAGGCCATTGGCTGGGAGTTGCCTTCGAAGCCGGCGAGGAGAACGGGATACGTCAGGAGCAGAAGAACCTGGCCAACCGCGATGATGGCCCAACTGACCGTACGGGTCCGGGTGGCAAAATAGAAGGCCCCCGCAGCGATCATGGCCATCAGGATCCATTCCACCCGCCAGTTGAGGCTGTAGATGTCCCAGTTCTTGGTCACGTAGGAGAATCGTGCGCCCGGGTCACCGTCGGGCATCCGGCGGGCCATGATGAGGTGTACGATAATGGTGATATTGATCAGCAGCGACCCAAGTGACCACAGCGCTCTTCCTAACTTCATGTTAGTGGTTTGCAGGTGAAAGTTGTAAGTCTATGGGTCAGGCGACCGTACTAAACTCACCTGAAAAGCGTGATCGGGAGTTGCGATACAGTATGGTAAATAAACTAATATCCGGCCGGAATATTACGCTACCAGCATCAAAAGGGTGTCCGGCTGACCGGAATTGGTCGGATACGACACCCTTTAGGGGCTTTGCAAACGGTTGACTCGGCCTGACTTACCGACTGGCGGCGGCCTCGTGGTACTTTTCGGCCATCTTCTTATTGATGGTTGCCGAGTTGCTCTTGGAGAGATTGATGGGACCCAGCCCCACGGCTACCTTCGGATAGGCAACGCCGAGAATGGTTCCGGTAGCCGCGTCCATCAGGTAGTGGGCGTAGACTTGCGATCCACCCATTGGCGTTGGGCTTACGATGGCATAGGCGGCGTCTTCTTCTCCGGTCAGGATGATCTCCGACCACCGCTCGAAATCCACAACCTCCACCTTGAATCCGTACATCTCCGAGAATTCCTCGACGGTGATCTTCTTATCGATCAGCTGATCCAGTACGTAGAGCGTTTTTGTCTTGAGGCGACGCCCCCGCTTGGCCAGGGTAGCTTTCAAGTGCTTGACCCCCGACTTGGGCGCGCGGGCGACCGTGATGCACATATCGTTCAGTGCGGCCACACCGAAGTAAATAGCGGCCTCGGGCACGACACCCTCTTCATTCGTAGGCAGGGCAAGAAAGGCTTTCATATCCCGCTTCAGGCGCTTACCGCTGCTGACCGTTAAGATGAGGCTTTCGCTGGAGAAACCGGGCATCCAGGTGACGTTCAGCCCCCTGCGCATATTTTGAGGATTCTGCATCATACTGGTCTCGCTCTTCATATTGTCGAAGTACA
>JBASAV010000185.1:0-3638 GCA_049650785.1 Lewinella sp.
GCATAATACTCGGAACCAAGCAGCCCCTTTTCCTCACCACTTACCCATAGGAAGAGAACACTGCGGCGGGGGCCTATTCCCGCTTCCCTCGCCTCGGTAAAGGCCTCGGCTATTTCCAGGATGGTACTGCTACCGGACCCGTTGTCATCCGCTCCGTTAAAGATGGCGTCTCCGCGGCGCCCGATGTGGTCGTAGTGGGCGCTTACTACCAGTACTTCTTCGGCTAATTGGGGATCCGTGCCCGGGATATAGCCGAGTACGTTTTCACCGATGAGCTCCCGTACATCTTTGCTCTGAGTGAGGGTGATGTCGGTAGCGATATTGACGGGACGTAGGCGGCCTTTGCGTTCGATGCGCTTGCGGGCTTTGATCACCTGGCGGTAGTCATCGCCGAGGATGTCCTTCGCCAGCGCCGGGGTGATATAGACGTTATTAGCTTCGTCTCGTTCCGCCTCCGTCCGTTCCGTCATGCGCATGCGACCGTCCAACGTTTCCCGCCGTACATCCTGCACGTTCTGTTTGAAGGCGGCATCGACGATAAAGACCGTTTCGACGCCGTGCTCGTAAGCGGTAGTAAGCTTTCGGCCGTCATCGAGACTGTATTCGCTCGGATCTTTGGTGCCGGACAGGTAAAAGTTACCGTCGCGACCGCGGGGCTCCCCGGAGAAGATGATTATCGACTTACCGCGCACGTCATTGCCCCGGTAATCGCTGTAGGCAGGATCATCAATGCCGTAGCCGAGAAAGACCAGTTCGTCGATGGTCGTGGTATCGCGGCTGGCATTTTTACTGGGCGCGCTGTAAAACTGCCAGAGGTGACGCAACGATTCTCCGTTCAGCTGCATATCGATCGTCTCCCAATTCTGGCGGCTGAATTTGATCGTCTGAAAGTATGCGGTATCACCCATGATGGGCGCGACACCCATAGAATCAAGTTGAGCGGCTAGGTACGCAGCGGCACGTTTCTGGCCCGGCTGTCCGGTCTCCCTTCCTTCCATATCGTCGGCGGAGAGAATGGTCAGGTGCTGACGCAATTCTTCGGCCGTGATGGTCCCGGCCAGTTCGCGGGCCTGCTCATCAGTTGTAGGTAGGGGAGAGCGCTCTTGGGCGTTGCTGGTGAGGGACAGGAGGAGGGCTCCGGCGAGCAAAATTCGGATCATGGAAGTCAAATGTCAGGCAGCTCTTCGGGGTTGAGCCGCTAAGATAAATTTAACGCCCCATCCGTGGTGGACGTATCGAGTCGTCCCCTCGGTGCTGTTGCCAGGCTTGGTAGATGATAAAAAGCGCGGAAAAACGATTCCGTCTATTGCTTGGACAGGCGGACACGGGTGCCCAGGCGGAACATGGTATTGTGGATCCGATCCTCCAGCGGACCACGTCCACCGTCTCCTTCACGAACAGTCAGCAATCGTCCAACCGTAGGGGAGAAATACACGCTCCAGCGGTCGCCGAGCAGGCGTTCTACCCGGATATTACCACTGATGTAGAGGCTACTATTCTCCAGCAGACCACCACCCTGGAAGTATCCCTCCGTCGGATCGAGGATCTCGCTGGTCGCTGAGCTTTTGCTACGTCCGCCGGGCTTTTCGGGGGCACTGTTCTGGATGATGCGGTTCAGATCCGCGAGGGTCACATCGTCCGGTAGGTTCACCTGTGACTTGAGGACCACGTTCATGGCCATACCGACACCGGCAGACACCCGCCACTTCTCGGTGCTGGACAACTGCCGTTGGTAATTAAGCGGAATAGAGACCGTCTCGTAGGCCAGTCGGCTGTAGCGGATAGGACGCTCCTGTTCGAAACCGGAGGTATCTTCTTCAATCAACAGGATTTTGGCCGGGACGTACGAACGGTGTCCGTAAATCAGGCCAAACTGAAGGGCATTGTTGCCCTGGTTTGCCTCGATCAGGACTCCCGCACTATAACCCGTGCTCAACTTCCGTTGCGCTTCGATACCTAGAACCTCATTCTCCAGCGTGGCGATGTCGTTGATGTCGAGAGGAGAAACGAAAGCATTGAGATAGTACTGCACCGGCGTACCGCCCAAGATACCCGCCAGGTCCAGCATGGGGGAGATCCGGGGACGCTTAGCCGCCAGGGGTGTCAGGTGTCGGGGTAGGGGCTCCACGATTTCCGTGCCGAAACGTGGGTAGGGAAATGCCTCATCCATTGATACGACCGTGGATAAGGGAAGGACGGGTATGCCATTCGCTGCCGCGATGATGCGGGTTTTCGCATTATCCTCGAAGGCACTTGCTGCCTTTTGTACGTCTCCCGAAGTTGGGTTGGCATCGGTAAGGGCCGGGGCGGGCGGGACGGTAGTTGTGCTCGCCAAGGGTGCCGACGCCGGGTCGGACGCCAGAGGCTGGGCTTTGAAATTAGCCCAATCTTCAGACTGAGCAAACAACAACAGCAAGCTCAGTAGTAGGGTAACCTCGGTGATTTTCAGGCAGGTGACCATTTCGCGGCGCCGGCCAATCAGTTCCAGGCGGGCGGCAAGCCGGCTCCAACCCGAAACGATGACGGGTTCGGCCTGCTGGAGTCCGGAAGCAACGGCGTTATCGAGTTGTTCTTCGTGGTGGGCGGCGACCGCGTCCAGCTTTTCGGCAAAGGTGTTCCAGCTACCGACGGGGGCGACGGGTGTAAGGCTGCCGAGCTTGGTGGCGATAGCGGTATTATCCACCAGCTCGTCCAACCTACGTTCGAGCTCGCTCCATCCGCTGGTGGGCGGCGGTGGCAAGCTTGCGATCCGTTGCCGGATCAATTCATCAAGGGGGTGATTTTCTCGTTTCATTACTAGCGGCCCGGGGCGGAAAGTGCTTTCTGCAGCTTATTTCTCGCCTTTACCAGGTTGGATCGTGAAGTGGAATCGGTAATATTTAATTGCTCGGCAATCTCTTTATGGCTATACCCCTCGATAACGTAGAGGTTAAAAATGGTACGATAGGTAGGCGGCAGTTGTTGCACGGCCGACAGGATCTCCCGCGCGGAACACTGACTGATCACGTCCGGAACGTCGCTGCTGACCTGGTAGGCCCGCTCGATATCTTCCGTTCGCCGGCGTACGGAACGCCGGTAATGATCAATGGCCGTATTAACCGTGATGCGTCTCATCCAGGCCAGCAAAGCGGTGCCACTCTCATACCGGTTGATCTTTCCGAAAATCTTGATGAAGCTTTCGTGCAGGAGGTCCATCGCCTCGTCTTCCGTACCACTGTATCGCTGACAAATGGCCATCAGCGGACCGTAGTGCGTTTCGTAGAGTACGCGTTGAGCTTCCCGTTCGCCCCGGCGCAACGCCGCGACGAATCGTTCTTCATCATTTTCCAGACAGATCGTATAGTCCATAGAAGCTTGCCAGTAAACCCGCGTCGACTTATCCTACAAGATATGAGGAAGGAGGCCGGTCACGGAAATACTGTAAGGTAAACGTAATCCGCGGCCCTATTGCTGCTAGGTGGCAATTATTTTGTCTGCCCACCACCCTATCTTTCGGCAATGAGGGCAATTAACAGTAAGCCAGGAGCCGGAACGCTCAATCTTCAGAAAAGCCGGGATCTGGTGGGGCTAAAGACGAAATCCGGAACTCGTCCCGCCGCCGGAGAAGAGGAAGTCTTGCCGGATCTCGGCGGTTTCTC
>JBASAV010000186.1:0-3050 GCA_049650785.1 Lewinella sp.
TGCTTCCCCGACGAAAAATAGCAGCGACTCCGCCGTGGAGTCACGGAAACTCTCCACCGTAATGCGCGGATACTGATCGGGAATGACGTTCAGGGCAAAGCTGACGGAATCCGCCACGGGTAGCCGATCGTTACCGATGTAGAGGGTATAGCGATCGTTGCGCATGGCCCGCTTATCGAAGCTATGCAGGTCGCGTCCGTCCCGACGCAGGCGACCGGTGGTATCCTCACTATTGAATTTAAGGTCGATATACTCCGTGTTCTCCGTATCGAAGGACCACTTCAACTGCGTACCGACGGGCACGGTGAGGTCGCCGATGTTGGCCAGTTCTTCGTCCTTACGGCCCAGGTAATCGGGGTAATCGGCGGCGACGGAAAACCCGGCAATCGTAGGCTTGGGCAATACTTCCAGCGTGTAGTCAAGGCTTTCCACTTCTCCGGCCGACAGCTGGAAGGGAACGGACGACTGCACGTTATTAAACTGATAGGTGAACGTATTGGCATTTTCCTTCTGCAACCGGTAGCGGTAGCCATCCACTTCAATGAAGGCCTCGGCCGGCAGGACATCCCCACTGACGTTGACCGTGAGGGGATAATTGCCGTACTGAACTACTTCCAAATCGTCACTGGCCAGCGAGAAAGTAAAAGGGGCCGGCCGCTCGAAACGTTCGTCGTTGCGGATCAGGCGGCTTGTACTGTCCTTAATGAGGGTGGGAGACGCTACCAGGATAGCCAGCAGAATGACCAGCGGCGGCAGTGCGTACTTCAGGTAGCGCCGGTTCTGCGTCAGATCGATCGCGGACCGAAAAGGGACGGGACTGATCTCCGAAGATTTTTGGTCGATGGATGCCAGTAATAGATCATTATGCCCGGTTCCGGCCTGGCGGCGGAGCTGCAACACATTCAACAACTTGTCCTGCACATTGCCGAAATGGGCCCCGATAATCCCGGCGGCGCGCTCGTGGCTGATCACATCACCCAATCGGAAGTACCGGGCAAGCGGCAGAATTACCCAGGTACCGAAGGCCAGCACGCTGGCGCCGACGAAGCCGTACAACAGGATGCGCCGCGTCGTGCCGGAGAAATAAAACTGCGATTCGAGCAGACTTACGGCCAGAAAAAGCAACAAGACCAGGCCTACGGAGTAGAGTAGACCCCGAATAGCTCCGTTGATATAATATTTACGGATAAAGGAGTCCAACTTGCCAATGAGCAGGTCGTAATGTTGAGTACGGGCCATAGGAAGGTAATTGCGACCGGATGAGAGCGATACAATATACAATGAGAACCGCAACTTCGCGGTTGACTAACAATGCCTTACGGTCGCCAAGTATGCAAAAGGTACGGTTAGGGGAAATAGTGTGCGAACACCTATCTTTGTGAGAACTAGGCGCTAACATATGGTCAACATACGATGGTAAGTTACCGTTTGAGTTCCACTATGCTTTGTACGTTAGGACAATAGCAACTCCTTGGGTGACTACAGCCGTTCGGGCATCAATCTTTCCTATGCATCACCTTACTTCATCGCAGATCACGGCCCTTGCCAATAAGGTGGTAGGGGGTGGTGCGCACGACTTACTCTGCGCTAATCTTAGCGGACAAGTGCGCTACGCGAATACGTCGGCGTGTACCACATTAGGCTATTCCCTGGAAGATATTGTCGGCAAAGGGCTTAAGGACTACTGCCCAAAACTCTCCCAGGATGTTTGGAAGCAGCACTGTCTCCGGACAATCAACAACGGGAGTAACCGTATCTATACCTACCATCAGAACTGTGGTGGACAATCCTATCCGGTAGCGATACGGAGTATTCCACACATCATCACGGATACCAATGAGCAGCTTATCTGCAGCATTGTGGAAGATGCGAAGAACAGTGTCCGGTACAAGCGCATGTTAGAAAACGTCGAATCTTCAAAACGCATCGGCAGTTTTGACCTGAATCTACAGGATCAGAGCATACTGGTAAGTGAAAACCTGATGGCGATGATGGGCGTCTCGGATCCCGAACAGCTAAAACCGAGTGCGATTACGCAGCGGCTGTCTAAAGACGACGCCGCCCGCTGGAACGCCCAAATGATCAACTTCCTCAGTGGCTACCACCGCATGGACGAGAACTTCCTCCTGCGCGCCGCCGCCGACCAGATTTCTCTAGTGCGCGTCGTCATGTGGTCCGTAATGGAGGATGGAGTGGTATCCGGTATCACGGGTCACTACAAGCTGATCGACGAAAGCGGCAAAGAACGCATGATCAGTCTGGAGGAACACCAGCGTCGCCATATCATTCGGGCGCTGCGGTACACCAACGGACGGGTCACCGGTCCTAACGGTGCCGGTCGGCTGCTGAATATCAATGGGAAGACGCTCTTCGCGCGAATGAAGAAACTGAAGATCAACCGCGAAGACTACACCAACCGCTAGCCTGTATGCCGGACTAGGCGTTGAGGATATTGAGCAGGATTGTCAGTAAGAATTCCCCCGTCTTGTAGAAGAGGATTCCCAATACCAGTATGCCGATCAGGTTTTGCCACCAGGTGTTGGTCTGTTCCCCCAATAAATCTTTCCGGTTGGCCAGGAAAAAGATGACCGCGGCGATGAAGGGTAGCAGCAGCCCGTTGATGACCTGCGCCGCCAGTATGACGCCCACAATATCCAGCTGAAGTAAGGCCACCAGGAGCCCGATAACCACGACCACCAGCCAGGTGGCCCGGAAGGCGCTTCCACCGGAGCGCCAGGTTTTATCACCGGTTGACAGTAATTCGCGTCCCGCCATTGCCGCCGCCAGTGGAGCGGTGGTGGCGGAACTGAAACCGGCGGCAAAGAGCCCCGCACCCAGTACCAGGCGGCCGTATTCTCCGAGGAAGGCCTCCAGACTGACGGCCAGATCCTCAAAGGAAACGAAACCGGAAGCCGTGACGCCCACTACGACGATTGACGCGGTGACCAAAAGACCTACGCCGAAGCTCAGGCGCAGACCACGCCGCATATCGATCAGCTCACCGCCCGAGCCAAGTCCGGCGGCAAGGAAAAAATTGTACGGGACAATAG
>JBASAV010000187.1:0-6504 GCA_049650785.1 Lewinella sp.
GCTCGTAGACTGCCTCCACGCTGCTTCGGCTTACATTCGTTTCTTCCGAGATCGAGCGGGTCGGTGTCAGTACGATCGGGACCCCCAACTGGTCATTGGTTTGTCCTCCTTCGTAAGGCAGGGCATAGAACCGCACCAGGTCGAAGTAGAGCAGGCCACGAAGAAAGCGCGCTTCCCCTTCCACGGACCCACGATCGTCGGCGTCGACTACGTCCAGGGCGGAAAGTACGTTGTTGATCGTGTTGATAGCCTGGTAACTTTCCAGCCACGTTTCTTCCGCGTCGCCGTTTCCGGTGGAGATCTGTTTACGGGCAATCTCATCCGGGCTGTTGAAGGTGCCGACCCACAGCAATTCGCCGGTTCCGCCGAGCAGTTCCGCGTCGCGCAGGTTGTTGCCTCCGTACAAATCGCCGTTGCTGACCTGGTCGTAGGCGCCCACCAGGGCGGCCTTCACGGTAGCATCGGAGCCGAGCGCAACGTCTTCACTGACGCTCTGAAAGGGTTCGATCTCGAGTTGGTCGCCGCAGGCGGTAAGCAGTCCCAGCCCCAGTAGCAGTGTTATTTTCTGAATCATGGTATTCTGTTTTGTGGGTCAGGAATTACAGGCCGACGTTGACGCCGAAGATGATGGTACGGGGTTGGGGTGCGGTGTAGAAGTCGACGCTCGTCTGAATATTGGGGGAATCGTCGGCCAGGAAGTCCGCCGCGACCTCGGGGTCCCAGCCCTCGTAGTCGGTGATCAGGGCCAGGTTCTGGCCGGTGACGTAAACCCGCAGGCGGCTCAGCCCCAAGCGATCCGTCACGGTGACGGGCAGCTCGTAGCCCAGCGTCAGGGTCTTAAGTCGGATGAAGTCGCCACTGCTCACGTAGCGGCTGCTGCGGTTGATGTCAGCGTTCCCCCAGTAGAAACGGGCTTCGGGTACATCCGTATCGGTGTTCTCCGGAGTCCAGGCATCGAGCTGATCGCGGGTCTGGTTATCGAACCAGCAGCCCCCGCAGCTCTGGAAGTTACCGGCGGAGTTGTGCACCTCGTTGCCGAAGCTGCCCTGGAAGAAGATGTCCAGGGATAAGCCACCGTAGGTAAAGTTATTGGTCCAGCCCGCCAGGGTCGTGGGAATAGCATTACCGAGGATGACGAAGTTGGCTTCGTTGGCGTTGTTGGTCGTAGCGTCAGGGTCGACAATGTTGCCATCGTCGTCGGTAGCGTTTACGTAAAAGAGGCCGTCACCATTCGCGGGGTCCACGCCTGCGTATTCGTATCCGTAAAAGGAACCCAGGCTCTCACCTACTTTCACGACGTTCATGTAGCGATTGCCACCGTCGTCGATGATTTCCTGGCCGGGAGCCAGCGCCTTTATTTCGTTGTCATTGTACGCGAAGTTGAAGCTGGAACTCCAGCCGAAGGCACCATCGGAGATCACCGCGTTGAGCAGCAGTTCGATGCCCCGGTTCTGTAGTTCTCCCAGGTTGCGAAACTGGGTCCGGAAGCCCGTCGTGCCCGGTACGGGTACATTGAGGAGCAGATCGTCGGTATTCTTGACGTAGTAGTCTATCTCACCACTCAGCCGGTTATTGAGGATACCAAAGTCGATGCCCACGTCAAACTGTGCGGTGGTTTCCCAGGTCAGGTCGGGATTAGGAATCTGGGAGGGAGCCAGACCCGATACGCCGCCGTAACCGCCGGCGCCGTACAGCCCCAGGCTGGCGAAGTTGCTGATGTTGGCATTGCCCGTCAAACCGTAACTGGTCCGCAGTTTCAGGTAGCTGAATACCCCGTTGTCCGCCAGGAAGTCTTCCTCGCTCAACACCCAGCCCGCGGCCACCGCCGGGAAGAAGCCGTAGCGGTTATTGGCACCGAAGCGGCTCGAGCCGTCCAGGCGGGCGCTCAGGCTGAAAAGGTACTTGCGGTCGAAATTATAATTAGCCCGACCGAAGTAGCTCTGGAAGGTGAACTCGGTCAGGGAGGTCGTGCCGCCGGTAATGTCCGCTGCGCTCGCTATGGTACGCAGTTCGTCCAACGGGAACTCTTGCGCATCGACCTCGATATTTTCCTCGTTCGATTTTTGGAATTCGATACCGCCGACGAAGTCTACGTTGTGGCCTCCGTCAAATCCCCGATTGTAGAGCAGCAGCGCCTTGGTAGTGTAATTCACGATGTTGCTCCAGCGGCTGTCGGCAAAACCGTTCGTGGCTTCCCCGCCGTCACTCAGCCGCCCTAAGAAGCGATTTTGCTTGATGTTGGCCACGTCAATCCCCGCTTCCGCCCGTAGGGATAGTCCCTCTGCGAGACTGTACTCCCCGTATACGTTGCCGAGCGTCCGGTAATTGATGGATTGCTTCTGGGTATTCTCCAGTTCTACCAGACCGTTGTAATAGGTAGCCACGGGACGATCGTAGAGCTGCCCCGGTGCGAAGGTGCTGCCACCGTACGTAAAGTCCTCCCCTGTGGTATTCCGGACGGGTGTGATCGGTGACAGCGCGATCAGCTGGAGAGGCGTACTGAACTGGTTATCGTTGCTGACCCGCTCATTGTCGCTACGGCTGAAGCCGAACCGCAGTCCGTAGGTCAGGCGATCGGATGCCTTGGCGTCCAGGTTGAGTCGGGAGCTCAGGCGCTGGAAGCCGTTACCGGCCAGGATACCTTCCTGGTCGGAGTAACCGAAGCTGGCGTAGTAGGTGAGATTGTCGGTGCCGCCGCTGACGCTCAGGTCGGCGTTGCGATTGTTCCCGGTTTGGAAAGCCTCGTCCTGCCAGTCGGTATCGGTCTCGTTGTCACGCCACTCGCTCGGTCCGCTGTAGCGGTCCAGGCGACCCTCCACGTAATCCGTGTAGGCGGCGATGGTATTTTCCAGCGTGTATTCGTCTCCTTCCAGGCCGAAATCGTTCAACTGGTTATTAAAGTCGTAGCGTCCGGCGCCGACGGCGGTTTGGCGAAACAGCTGCACGTACTCTTCCGCGTTGAGAAATTCCCGCAACCGGCTGGGCTCGCTGGCGCCGCCACTCAGGTTTACGTTGATCTTGGCCTTTCCGCTCTGTCCGGATTTCGTGGTGATGAGCACCACCCCGTTGGCCGCCCGGGAACCGTAGATCGCCGATGCTGAGGCGTCCTTCAGAATCTCGATGGATTCCACGTCATTCGGGTTGAGGTCAGCCAGGAAGTTCTGGCTGCCGGAGCCGGGGCTGCTGAAGGTGCCACTGGTGATGGGCACGCCGTCGACTACGTACAGCGGTTGGTTACCGGCGGAGATAGAGGAGCTCCCCCGGACGCGGATGTTGATCCGGCCACCCGGCTTACCACTCACCGATTGAACGAAAACCCCCGCAGACCTTCCCTGCATAGCTTGCTCTACGCTGGACACCGGCAGGTTTTCTATATCGCTGCCGTCTATCTGGGCGACGTTGCCGGTCAGGGTGCTACGGATCTGCTTTCCGTATCCGACCACGACTACCTCCGACAACTGGGCCGCGTCTTCCGAAAGCACGATATCCAGGGTAGTGGAGCCATCCAGGGGGACCGTCTGGGTTCCGAAGCCCGTATAGGATACGATGAGATTGGTGACTTCGTCGGCGACCGTTATGGTGAAATTTCCGTCTAGATCCGTAACGGTTCCCGTAGTAGTGCCTTCCGCGAGAATTGATGCGCCGATCAGGGGTATTCCCGCGTCGTCGGCGACGGTACCTTCGATGACCCGCTGCGCGCTCAGGCTCATGGAGAGTCCCAGGCCGCAGAGGACCAGTAATAGTTGTTTCATAGCGCTAATGAGTTAAATGAACGAACGAAGGTAGAGATGGACCTATCCGCCGCCCATTGCAAACTCACTGGGGATATGTTATCCTAAAAGGGGGACTACTGGCTCCGAACCATACATAATTCGCTGATTATCAGTCTATAGCTGATTCGATCCCACCGGCCATATCATCCGCCCAGCACGTCAGTGCGCGATCGCTTTACCTGTCTACCCCCCGTACATTTCCAGCAGGGCCTCCAGATCGTCCTTCGTATTAGCCTCCTCCACCGGCTTGTCCTCCCGCCAGCGCAGCATGCGCGGAAAGCGCAGCGCCACACCCGATTTGTGGCGGGTCGACTTGCGGATGCCTTCAAATCCGATCTCAAAAACCTGCTTCGGCTTCACGCTGCGTACGGGACCGAATCGGTCCACCGTATTGCGACGCACCCAGGCGGTGATCTTATTGAATTCCTTGTCGGTCAATCCCGAATAGGCCTTGGTAAAAGGTACAAGACTATCCCCGTCCCACACGCCAAAGGTGAAGTCAGTGTACAGGTTCGCGCGACGCCCGTGTCCCCGTTGCGCGTACATCATAACGGCGTCGATGGTAAGCGGATCGACCTTCCATTTCCACCAGTCACCTTTCTTACGACCCTGCTTGTATTCGCTGTCGCGGCGCTTGAGCATGATGCCCTCGCTGAATTTTTCGCGGGCCGTTTCCCGTTCGGCGGCGAGGTCGTCCCAGTGATCGAACGCAAAAACCGGAGATAGCTGGAGAACGCCCTCGGTAGGGTTTTCCTCGACCACCCGCTCGAGTAATTCCCGCCGGTCGCTCATGGGGAGCTTACGGATGTCGCGGCCTTCGTATTCCAGGAGGTCGTAGCACATCAGCACCACGGGCGCATCCTTGAGAAGCTTTTTGCTAACGTTTTTGCGGCCGATGCGGGTCTGTAGCACGTTGAAGCCGAGGGGTTGCCCGTCCCGGTAGGGCAGGATTTCGCCGTCAATAACCGTACCGTTCGGGATGGCGGAGGCCAGTATGTGGTATTCCGGGTACTTGTCATTCACCAGTTCCTCGCCCCGCGACCAGATGAATACTTCGTCGTCGCGGATAATCACCTGCCCACGAATACCGTCCCACTTATGCTCGGCCTGCCATTCGTGCGGATCGCCCAGCTCCTCGGCCGGCTGTTCCAACTGGTAAGCCAGGTAGAAGGGATACGGGCGGGAAATGTCATCGGTGGCCGATTCACTGTGGATGAGGTCCTCGAAGGTGGTATCGTTCGGCGTCCAGTTGCCCATCAGGCGGTGGGCCAGGTTGGTCTCCTCGATGCCGGTGGCCCGGGAGAGCGCACGGGTCATCAGTTTCTGGCTTACCCCTACCCGGAAGTTGCCGGTAATGAGTTTATTAAACAGGTACCGCTCGGTGGTATCGAGCCCGCGCCAGGCTTCCTGCACGGCTTCCCGCTTGCCGTCCTCATCGTAGCCCGCAAACTTCTGGATGTACTCGATCCAGTGCGTGAGCGTGTGGTCGTAATCGTGCTCGGGCGGCGGCAGGATCAGGGCGATGGTCTCCGCCAGGTCACCCACTACGTGGTAGCTCTCCTCCAGGATCCAGGTATCGATGCCGCTCAAGTCGGAAGCCCAGGCCCGCAGTAGTTTGGAGTTGACCGTACGCCGGGGGCGGCGGTGGCTGAGCAGGGCCACGGTCCAGAGCTTATCCTCGTCGTCTACCTGCAGGAAGTAGTCGGCCAGCGCTTCCACCTTGGCGTTGATCTTGGTGGTACGGTCTAGGCGGCGGAACATTTCTGCGAAGTTCTTCATGGGTGGTTAGGTTGCAGAGGTTCACCACGGAGGACACAGAGGGCTTCACAGAGGTCCACGGAGCCGCTTGGAAAATCCACATATACCTCTGTGATTCCTCTGTGAAGCCCTCCATTACCTCTGTGTTTCACCTCACTCCGCATCAGCCTCCGCATTTTCCTTCTCCGTCTCCGCATTCCCCTTAGTCTCAATCTCCGCTAACTCCCCCTCGTATTCAGTGTGGAGTTCGACGGCGTTGAGGCCCAGGCCACGGAGGTACTTACTGAAGATGGACGTGTACCCGTGGGTGACGTAAATATTATCGGCGCCGGTGAGATTGATGGCTTCGAGGAGGGAAGGCCAGTCGCAGTGGTCGCTGAGGACGAAGCCCCGGTCGGCACCGCGACGGCGGCGGGCACCGCGGAGGGTCATCCAGCCGGAGGCGGCCCCGATGGAGGCGTTCCCGAATTTCTTGACCCAGGGCTGGCCGATGGCCCCGGGGGTAGCCACGACGATGTTACCGGGGTATTCTTTCTTATTGATCTCCCGGGTGACCCGGGTGGTCTCCGGCAGTTTGATGCCCTGCTTGCGGAGTACCTCGTTGGTATTTTCGATGGCGCCGTGGGTGTAGATCTTGCCGATGGAGGTGTCCAGCCCGTCAAGGAGTCGCTGGGCCTTACCTAAGGCGTAACCGGTAAGGATGGCGGTGCGGCCTTCGGAGGCGGTTTGTCTCCACCAGTCGTTGATGTCGGCGAAAAGTTCCTCCTGGGGTATCCAACGGTAGACGGGCAGGCCGAAGGTGGATTCGGTAATAAAGTGCTGGCACTGGACCGGCTCGTAAGCTTCGGAGAGGCCATCGTCTTCGAGTTTGTAATCGCCGCTGGCTACCCAGATCTCCCCTTTGTACTCCACCCGGATTTGCGCCGACCCGATGATGTGCCCCGCCGGGTGAAAGCTAAACTTGACCCCGTTG
>JBASAV010000188.1:0-1950 GCA_049650785.1 Lewinella sp.
CCCAAAAAATCCACGTACTTATATGCCTAGCGTAGACATCGAAGCCCTGAACCAACAGATCCGTGCCGACAGTGAAATTGTCGAGCGCATCCGCCGGGAAACCGCCAAAGTGATCGTCGGGCAGGAGAATATGATCGACCGCCTGCTGCTTGGATTGCTGAGCCGCGGCCACATTCTGCTGGAAGGGCTGCCGGGACTAGCGAAAACGCTGGCGATCAAAACGCTCGCCCAAACGGTCAGCGCCGACTTCAGCCGCATCCAGTTTACACCGGACCTGCTGCCGGCCGACATCGTGGGCACGATGATCTACAACCCCACGCTCAACGACTTCAGCGTACGGAAGGGGCCGGTGTTCGCCAACTTCGTCCTGGCCGACGAGATCAACCGGGCCCCCGCTAAGGTGCAGTCCGCCCTCCTGGAAGCCATGCAGGAGCGCCAGGTGACCATCGGTACCGAAACGTTTAAGCTGGAAGAACCCTTCCTGGTACTGGCCACCCAGAACCCGATCGACCAGGAGGGTACGTATACGTTGCCCGAAGCGCAGACCGACCGCTTCATGCTGAAGGTGAATATCGGCTACCCCACACGGGAAGACGAGCGCACCATCATCCGCCGGAACCTGGGCGAAGGCTTTGAAAAGATCAATGCCGTAGCTACCCCCGATGACATTCTGCACGCACGGAAGTCCGTCCGCCAGATCTACATGGACGATAAGATCGAGCGCTACATCATCGATATCGTCTTCGCTACCCGCGAACCGGAAGCCTACAAACTGGAAGATCTGAAGCCGCTCATTGGCTACGGGGGCAGTCCCCGGGCCAGCATCAATCTGGCGCTCGCCGCCAAGGCCCACGCCTTCATCGAGCGGCGCGGGTACGTGACCCCCGAGGACGTCCGCTCGGTTTGCGAAGATGTGCTCCGGCACCGTATCGGCCTGACCTACGAAGCGGAAGCGGAAAACATCCGGCAGGAGGACATCATTGCCCGGGTGCTGAACGTGGTCGAGGTACCGTAGATACTGGTCGTCTGCCGAGCTCCACTTGTCCGCCGACAATTCGCACCGGACACGCCGCTCATTCCCCAGTGGGTCGTACCGACAATAAGCGGACATACCGCGCCTACTCACCTGCTGGCTGGTGTGGGAACGGTAGCAGCTATGCGCCTGCTTCCCTTTAGCCAATGGTCAACCAATCGTCGGCTAAGACCTTCTTTCATATGATGAAAGCTTCATACAACACCAAGCAATGACCATTGAACAAATTTATACCGGCTGTTTGGCGCAGGGGGCTTACTACATCGCCAGTAAAGGCGAGGCGGCTATCGTCGACCCCCTGCGAAGTCCTGCCCCCTACGTGCAGCAGGCAAGGGAAGCCGGTGATCAGATCAAGTACATCTTCGAAACCCATTTTCACGCCGATTTTGTCAGTGGCCACCTTGACCTGGCCCGCGAAACCGGTGCCCAGATCGTTTACGGCCCCGGCGCTCGGACGGACTACGACAAGCACGAGGCACGTGATGGAGAAGAATTTTCGGTTGGCGACCTGACCATAAGGGTGCTGCACACGCCCGGCCATACGCTGGAGAGCACCACCTACCTCCTACTCGATGAAAACGGCCGGTCGCATGCCATTTTTACGGGTGACACGCTCTTCATCGGGGACGTCGGCCGCCCCGACCTTGCGCAAAAAAAAGGATCCCTGACGACGGAGGACCTGGCCGGTTTGCTCTACGACAGCCTGCGACGCAAGATCATGATGCTCCCGGACGACGTGATCGTCTACCCGGCCCACGGAGCCGGCTCCGCCTGTGGGAAGAAAATGAGCCGGGAAACCACCGACACGCTAGGCAACCAAAAAGCCAGCAACTACGCCCTGCGGAAGGACATGACCCGCAACGAATTTGTGAAAGAGGTAACCGAAGGTCTGCTCCCGCCGCCGGCCTACTTTAGCG
>JBASAV010000189.1:0-2715 GCA_049650785.1 Lewinella sp.
ACCTAAACCAAAATTACCCTAACAGCATTAGGTATATACCTAACAGCATTAGGCACATGGATAAAAGCATTCGCAAGAAGAGAAAGTGGCCTGCCCTCCTGGGAGGCATAACCCTGATCGCCCTCGCCACCGGGGCCTACTTTTTCCTCGGCACCCGCCACGCATCTACCCTGCAAGTGGCGTCCGACCGGCTCACCGTCAAGGCCGTGACCAGTTCGCCCTTCACGGAATACATATCGCTGACGGGACGGCTGGAACCCACCGAGGTCTACTTTCTCGACAGCCGGATCGGCGGGGTGGTCGACCGGCTGTTCGTCCAGCCGGGGGCCTCCGTCGAGCAAGGCGATACCCTGTTGAGGATCGCCAACGCGGACCTCGAACTTGAGGTCCTGCAGCGCGAAAGCGAACTCCTGGAACAGCTCAACGCCCAGCGCCAGACCGCCCTACTCCTCAACCAGAACGATTTTACCCGCCGGGAGCAACTGGCCGAAACCAACTTCCTGCTTTCGCTGGAGAATAAGCGATACACCCGAGAGCGGGGCCTGGCCGCCGACAGCCTGCTCGCCCCGGCCGACTTCGAGCCCACCGCCGCCCGCTTCGCCTACTACCAGGATCGCCGCCGGTTGCTCGATGCCGCCTACCGCGAGGACAGCATCAGCCGACGCATCCAGCTGGCCCAGATCAACGCCAGCGAGCAACGACTGACCGACAATCTCCGGGCCGTCCGTCGCATCCTCGACCGGCTTTACCTCATTGCCCCCCTCTCCGGGCGGCTGGCCGATTTTGCCGCGAACGTCGGTCAGGCGATCGAAGTTGGTGACCGGATGGGACAGATCTACCGCCTAGACGACTTCACCATCGAAGCGCAGGTCGATGAGTTCTACCTCGATAAGGTCACCCTCGACCAGCCCGGTACCATCGTACTGCGCGGCGGGGAAATTCCGGTACGGGTATCCCGGATTCTACCGACGGTGGAGGACGGGCGCTTCCGCATCCTGGTGGACTTCGACGATACGGAGCAGGTACCGACCGACCTGGTACGGGGACAATCACTCCGCCTCAAACTCCGCTTCGGTGAGCCCACCGAATCCACCCTCATCGCGGCCGGCGAGTTCTACGCCAGCACCGGTGGGAACTGGGTATACGTACTCGAGGGCAACCGGGCCAGCCGCCGAGCCATCCGGCTAGGTCGCCAAAATCCCCGCGAGTACGAGGTACTCGAGGGCCTGAGCCCCGGCGAGCGCGTCATTACCTCCGGCTACGAAGCCTTTCAGGATTACACCACCTTACAACTACGCTAATGTCCGCTACGCAACCCGTCGTCGACCTCCGCCAGGTCTATAAGTACCACTACACCGACGAAGTGGAGACTACCGCCATCAACGGCCTGAATCTCCGCATCGACCCCGGGGAGTTCGTGGCCATCATGGGCCCGTCCGGAAGCGGTAAGTCGACCTTACTCAATCTGCTCGGTCTCATCGACGAACCCTCCCGGGGCCAGTACTTTTTCCGGGGGGAGGAGGTCACGCAGATGACCCGCCGCCAGCGCGCCGACCTGCGCAAGCGACATATGGCCTTCATCTTCCAGAGCTTTAATCTCATCGACGACCTGACCGCCTTCGAGAACGTGGAACTTCCCCTGCGTTATTTAGGAGTTGGGCGCCGGGAGCGCGGGAGAAGAGTAGACCAGGCGCTGGCCGAGCTGGAAATGGCCCATCGATCCAGTCACTACCCGTACCAGCTCTCCGGCGGGCAGCAGCAACGCATCGCCATCGCCCGGGCCATCGTCACCCAACCGGAACTGATCCTGGCCGACGAGCCGACCGGCAACCTCGACTCGGCCAACAGCCAAAAGGTGATGAACAAGATATCCGCCCTCCACGAGCAGGGCGCGACCATCGTCATGGTCACCCACTCGCCCGAAGACGCCGCCCGCGCCAGTCGCATCATCGAGCTGTACGACGGCATGCCGGTCCTCTTCGAACGCGACCACCTCTCCGAATCATCCACCCCGCAATCCACCCCCTGATGGCTACCAAAGCACTCGTAGCGGCATCTACCAAGCCGCTCCTCCTCAGTATTCTTTCCCACCGTGAAAACTACGGTTACCAGATCATCAAGGAAGTCGAACGACTCTCCGAGGGGGAACTCCAGTGGACCGACGCCATGCTCTACCCCGTGCTGTCGCGCATGGAAAAGGAGGGGCTCGTCCGCTCCCAGTGGGTAAAGACCGAAGCCGGTCGCCGCCGCAAGTACTACCACATCACCGAGGAGGGCACCCGCCAGCTGGCCGCCGAGCGCGAACAGTGGATGCGCGTGAATCAGGTATTTCTCTCGCTCTGGGGACTCGGCGGCGAGGATCCCCAACTAAGTATCGCGTAATGACCAGGCTATCCCTTTGTCTCCCGCTGCTACTGACGACGCTATGCTTGTCTGGTCAGGATAGCGCGCTACCCGACACGAGCGCCCGGGCCTTCCAGCCGATGTCGGCCACCAACCAACGACCCGCGGACTACGGAAGCCGCTACTACCTGCAGGGGTCGGACACGGCCTACACCGGCATCCTGTACGGCCGCTACGACAACGGCGAACTGATGACCATGCAGGAATTTGAAGACGGTCTCGGCAACGGCAGCTGGGTGCAGTTCAATCCCGATGGCACGAAGGCCGAACAGGGGACCTATGACCGGAACCGCGTGGAGGGCCTGGTGGTCC
>JBASAV010000190.1:0-7661 GCA_049650785.1 Lewinella sp.
GCTTCGAACCCGGTGCTGCCGATCCTGGAAGATTTCCTGTTTACGATTGAAGGGAACATGCTGAAGATCGCCGCTACGGACCTGGAGACGAGTGTGGTGACGAGCCTCGAAGTGAATGCAGAAGGCGACGGCGAAGTCGCCGTGCCCGCCAAGATCCTGATCGATACGCTGAAGGCACTGCCGCAGCAGCCGATCACCTTCGATATCAACGATGATAACTACGGCATCTCGATTACCTCCGCCTACGGAAAGTATAAGCTGGCCGGTGAGCCCGGGGGCGACTACCCTAATATTCCGGAACCCAGCGAAGCCGATGAGATTAGTGTAACCGCGATGAGCCTGCAGGAGGGTATCAACCGCACCTTGTTTGCCACCTCGACCGACGAGCTCCGGCCAGCCATGACCGGTGTATTCTTCCAGGTGGACTTTTCCAAGCTGACCCTGGTCGCTACCGATGCCCATAAGCTCGTTAAGTTCAGCCTCAACGACCTCAGCGGGGAGGTGACCAGCAGCTTTATCATTCCGAAGAAGGCCCTCAACCTCCTCAAGGGAGCCCTGCCCCACAGCGACGTTGCCGTTAGTATCAGCTTCGACAAATCCAATGCGTTCTTTGAATACGGCGACACCAAAATGGCCTGCCGGCTGATCGACGCCCGCTATCCCGATTACAATGCCGTCATTCCGGTAGACAACCCCAACGTCCTGCTGGTGAACCGGGCCGACTTTCAGAACAGCCTGAAGCGGATCGTGATCTACGCCAACAAGACCACGAACCAGGTTATTCTGAACATCGCCGACGGCAGCCTGACGGTCAGCGCACAGGATTTGGATTTCAGCAATGAGGCGACCGAGCAGTTAAGCTGCAGCTACGACGGCAGCCCGTTGCAGATCGGCTTCAACGCCAAATTTCTCATCGAAATGCTTGGCGTAATGGAGGGCGAAGAGGTACGCCTCGAAATGTCAACCGCCACGCGTGCCGGTATTCTACTTCCCACCGAGCAGGAGAGTGGGCAGGATATCATGATGCTGGTAATGCCGGTAATGCTTAGCAACTAGTGCAATAGCTACTAGACAGCGGCTGTTTGGCTTTAGGTCGAATCATATCATTGGAGATTCATTTCCAAGCTCAATTGGAGGTCGGTTACCGGATCAGTATCGGGTATGGGAAGTTTGCGCCTACAATTCCCTAACTTGATGGTCTGGGATTGCTGTGGTCCCGCCATGGTATTGCTAATGACTACATATGGATGCATGCCGGGCAGGTCCGATAATGATGCTCCCGCGTCAACGCTTCCGATTCTAGGTCCAGGGGGCCCAAGGAAGTGGTAGTCTTATGATGAACTCGCGAGGCCAGGCCGTAAACCAGCTAGTGCGATCTTATAATCCGGTCCGCAGGAGGGATGGCGTGTGGCGAAACCCGTGCCATCGCCTGCGCACCACACTATCGGCGTATCATGTTCCGCATTCAGGTATTGATTGGGACGATTTTCTTGTCGCTTCTCCTGAATAGTGTGACGGCACAGGACGATGCAACTCCTGATTTGGTGACGTTACGGGACACTACGGTGCAGTATCATTTGTCGCGCTTCGGCGTTGCCGATGGCCTGATTTCTACCGATGTATCGACACTTTTTCAGGATTCAGACGGTGTGATCTGGGTTGGAACCAGGGTCGGCGTCAGTCGCTACGCAGGGTACCCATTTGATAATTATACCCAAGCCAGGGTTACGCCAATGGGGCGCATATATGCCATAGCGGAAGATGCGGAAGGAAGGATCTGGGTCGGTGGCACGAATGGACTCTTTACTTTCCACGAGGAAATCGCTGATGGGAGCTTTGAAAAAGCAAGACTGGACGTAGAGGATGTTCGCGGACTTCGGGAAGACGCGTTGGGTAACTTATGGGTAGTGGGCATTGGATTCGTACCCTTCATGTTAAATCCCGAACGTAAAGCGGCTCTGGCCGGAGGAGATACTTCGATCGTGGAGGGAATCGTAACCAGTCTGGATTGGGAGCGTAAAATTGGCAACCAACGGACCCGTGGTTTGGATATCGACCATCAGGGTAAGGTGTGGTTTGCCCTCGACAACCGGCATGCTTACTACGATGGCCGGGAGTTACATGTCACCTGGCAGGATACCAGTAGGATTATACTGAATAGTGCCGTGCTGGCCTTTTCTCCGGACAGCATCTACTGGGGATCTGAACGCTCGGGCTTGATCTACGAGAATAAGGGTCACCGCCGTCTCCGCATCGCTCCGGCGACTTACCTGATGCAGGCCACGGACAGTGCCGTCTACTTTGTCACGACTCAGGAGATAGCTGTGGTTCAGGGGGGGAGATGGACTCGGTTGTACGGATTGGGGCAGCTCGATGGCCTATACCCCCAAGCTATGTTGTTGGACCGCGAGGGTAATTTCTGGATCGGTGGGGTAGGCTCCCTGGTAAAGTTAACCCCCTCCCGGTTCCGGATGTGGACGGTCGATACCGATTCTTTAATGGGAACGAGTTATTCCGTGCACGAGACTCCCGCCGGGGAGGTCCTGGTCGGCGGGGGTGGCGGACGAGTGAGTCGGCTGGCTCAAAGCGGTATTTCGGAAGTCGAGACGCTTGATATGCCGATCAATTCACTCATCACCAATATGACGACCGACGTGAAGGGCCGACAGTGGTTCGCTACCACCCTCAACGGATTGGCCATGCAGCACGAAGGGCGGACCACCTTTTTTGGAACGGCGGAAGGATTGGGAGACAGGACGCAACATTTCATTGGGCAAATCTCGGACCAGGGACTCTGGTCGGCGAGCGACGATGGTATAACCCAGATTATCGATGATGGAGACGGCAGGTTCAGTTTTGTCAACTACCGGCTCCCGGATGCCGGAACACACATTGTAGAGTTTACGGAAGTCTTTTCCGACTCCGGCGGGGGAATCTGGACCATCAGTGACCGCGGTCTTTACCATTTGGTGGATGGCCAGCTGAAACCGGCCCTGATTACTGGAGATTGGATTATCGCACCGATCTTATCGGGGGTTGCCAAAGGCCAGGACGGTCGATTGTGGTTTGCCACCCGGGGACAGGGACTGTGGGAATGCGAGCAGGAAGCCGGTCAACCTCCCCACCTCATCAGGCGCTACCGGAAGTGGGATGGGCTCATGAGCGAGGTTTTACTGGATGTACTGGTGGACCGGCAGGGCAGGGTATGGACCAGTAGTGAAATTGGGGTTTGCAAGGTAGAGATCCGACCGGAAGGTCCACACATTGACTGCATTGATCAGACGGAGGGGTGGCCGCTCCGCACTACGCCCCACAGCAAGCTTCTGGAGAGCTCGGATAGCACGCTGTGGGCGGTGAACCTGACTAGCATACAATCCGTGCCCCTCTACCGCCAGACGGTGGCATCCGTTCCCCCTAAGACGATCGTACATAGAGTCACACTTTTTGACGGTTACAGCCTGAGATGGGGCCGCCCGGAACAATTGAGTAACATGTTCGGGGGGCTTATAAGGCCGCGTATTCCACAGGGGAAGAGCTACATCCGCGCTGATTTCGCCTCTACCGCTTTCCGCCACCCGGAGAAGAACCGTTTTCGGGTAAATATGACCGGACGCGAACCAGCCTGGCAACTGCTTCCGCCCGGGCAAAGGGATATTACATTTTTTGGTCTGGGGCCAGGAGAGCATACGCTATCGATACAGGCCGAAAATTCAGACGGCGTACGCGGAGATATTGAAACCTTCACGTTCAGGATTACCCCGCCGATTTACCTCCGCTGGTGGTTTTTTCTACTGGTCGGGATCGGGCTGTTTTTCATCGGCCGCTTTCTGTTACGAGCCTACCTGACCCGCGAAAGCGCGAAGGGCGAGGCGATTCGCCTACAGGAATTAGACGACTTCAAATCGCGATTTTACGCCAATGTCACCCACGATTTTCGTACGCCCTTAACAGTGATTAAGGGCATGTCGGCCGAGCTCAAAGACCGGGTTGGCGGTCGGGAAGCGGAGTTCGTGACGATGATCCAGCGCAACAGCGACGCGCTGCTCGACCGGGTGGATAAAATGCTTGAGTTATCACGAATACAGGCCGGAAACTATACACTGGACTGGGAGCGGGTGGAAATGGTTGGCTGGTTGCGAAGCCGGGTAGCAACTTTCGATTGGTTAGCCCGTCAGAAACCCGTCAACCTTAGCTTCCATACCACTTTTGACCACCTTGAGATGGACGTCGATCGCTTTAAGTTCGGCGCGATAGTAGACAACGTACTGGGAAACGCGGTAAAATTCACACCGGCAAATGGCCGGGTAAATGTCCAGGTTTCGAAGGCCCTCCATCAGGGCGCGCCCCATCTGCGGTTGAGTATTCAGGACACCGGCCCGGGAATACCGGATGCTCAGGAGTCACGCCTCTTCGAACGCTATGCCCGGCACAATACCCGTGAGGCGGGAACCGGATTAGGGCTTGCCATTGTCCGCGAATTGGTCGTACTTCTTAATGGAACCATAGAGGTCAATAGCCGGGAAGGAGAGGGTAGTGAATTTCTCATCTTGTTCCCTATCCACCATACCGCCGATTCTGGAGAGGGGATATCCTGCGAACTCATGCCTACCCAGGCTCTGCCGCGTGAAGCCCGAAACAGCCAACTCCTGCCCGAGGGAGACCGGCCGCTGATTCTCCTGGTCGAAGACGATCGCGACGTCATGACCTACCTCCGCTTATGCCTTGGCGCAGCATACCGGGTAATCAGTGCAGCAGACGGCCATACCGGATTTGCCCAGGTGAAAGAACACGAACCCGACGCCATTGTCTCCGACGTAATGTTACCGGGTATGAGTGGACTGGAGATGTGTCGACGAATCCGGGAGAGTGAGCCGCTGGCACACATACCCATCGTATTGCTCACCGCAAGAGTAGAACTCGAAGACCGGGTAGAAGGACTAAGTATGGGGGCTGATGCCTACCTGACCAAGCCCTTCGCGAAAGAAGAGTTGCTCGCACAGCTGAAACAGGTGTTGCTGGGCCGCGCCCGGATGGCGGAGCGGATTCGTGCCATTGCGGGAGACACCGGGAATCGTCCAGAAGTAATCATTACCCAGGACTCCTTTCTCCAACAGGCTGAAAAAATTATTCTGGACGAATTAGATAACAGCCAGTTTACCCCGGATGAATTCGCGCGTCGCCTACACCTCAGCAGCTCCCAAACCTATCGGAAAATCAAATCTCTAACGGATCTGTCAACCGCCGTGTATATCCGGTCGATTCGTTTACGGGAAGCGCGGCAACTCTTGCACCATCCGGAACTCACGGTGTCGGAGATCGCCCACCGTGCGGGCTTTACCTCACCGGCCTACTTCAGCCAATGCTTCAAAGCAACCTATGAGCAGAGTCCCTCTGCATACCGGGACGACATCCTATAGAGGATCTATTCCTTACTCGTACTGCGAATGCAATGCGCACCGGTGGTGAGTATGCATAAATACCTAAAGCTTTTGCAGATATAGCTAGTGTCTACGCTCGTTTACGAGCACACCTTTGAGGCATCGCTTACCGCTCTGCCTTATGACTGCTCGTACATGGTATGTATACCTATCAGGAATACTATTCCTGCTCACTCTTCCACTGGGAAGCCAAACGCTAAGCGGGACGATCACCGACCCCGCGGGGTCAGGAGTTCCCTACGGAAACGTGATCCTCCTTGCCGGAGCTGATTCTACGTTTCTGGTAGGGACCACTACGGATAGTGCAGGGAACTATCATCTGGATGCGACGGATCTTAGTAATTGCCACCTAAAAGTACTGGCCCTTGGATACACCGAGACGTATCAGCCGGTCGATCCTGCGGTGCTGCAATACCACATCGTAGTCTCACCAGCCGGTAAAATGCTTTCCGAGGTGACGGTCAAAGCCCAGAAGCTGCTCTACGAGCAACGGACCGACCGACTGGTCATGAACGTCTCCGCCACTCCCTCGCTTAGCGGCAATACCGCGTTACAGGTCCTGCAAAAGGCCCCGGGCGTAGTCGTGGATCGGCAGAACAATTCCATCGCCATCGGATCGCGGGGGGAGGTGCTGCTCATGATCGGCGATCGGGTGCAGCGGGCCCCGGCCTCCGTTGTTTTCGCCAAGCTGGAGGGCATGCCCGCGGAGAATATCGAACGGATCGAGATCATCCATCAGCCACCGGCGAAATACGACGCGGCGGGGGCGGCGGGTATCGTCCGCATCGTACTGAAAGATCCGGACACGGACGGCACCAGTGGCAGTCTGAGTCTGACGGCGGGGTACGGACGCGGTCCCAAGGCGATCGGGAGCCTGAATCTTAGCCACGGACGGGGTAAAGTCTCCGTGTACGGAGATTATACCTACGCGGTGGATCACCATTCCGGGTATACCGTAGACCACTACCGCGAATACGAATTTGAAGGGCGAAATTATTACTACGAGAATTTGGTGCGCTTTGACGATCGTCGAACGAAAGCGCAGGCCTTCAGCCTCGGGCTCGACGTTTCGCTGTCTCCCAGCACCCAATTCGGCGCGAGCATTAGCGCGGCGGAAAACATAGAACGGCTGCCCGGGGCAACGAGCAGGTCCCTGGATCGCGTGGATGATGAAATACGCGATAGGCGTGTTTTCTCCATGCGAACCTACGGCAGGAGCCGCAACGCATTCGCCAATCTGCGCCTTGCGCAAACCCTGGGGCCGAAAGCCAATTTAAATGTAACCGGCGACTACGTACGTGTCTCGTTCTTCAATGAGGGTAGTCTCGAGGAGAGCAGTACGGACGGCATCGTTAAGACGGCCCGAAATACCCCGGTGGAGATCTGGACGGGCAAAGCAGATTACAGCCTGCAATTCAATCACAACGCGCGCCTGGAAGTAGGGGCGAAGGCCACCGTCACGGCTACCTCCAGCCGAACCTCGGCGAGTAATTCGGGCGACGAATCGTGGGGTGCGGGGGAGCGTATCAGCGGCCACAATGAGCTCGGGGAACGCATTCTGGCCCTCTATGGATCTTTCCATACCCAATTGCTGCCCGGGTTGAACGGTGAGCTGGGCCTGCGATTGGAAGATTACCGATTTGAGCTGCAAGCGAGTAAGGGGGGTGACCGGGAGAATATCTGGACGAACGTTTTTCCCATCGTTCGGCTCAACTACGCGATCGATTCACTGACCAGCGTACAGTTATCCGCGAATCGGGGGATTTCCCGGCCTCCCTTTGCCTTCCAGGCGGGTTACCTCTACCTGTTCGATCCGACCCTCTTTGTTTCCTCGAACTCCGCGCTGCAACCCGCCTTTTCGAACCAGCTGCGGTTAGCTTTGCAACGCCGAACCACCGTTCTAAGCCTGACCTACCTGCGGAGTAAACAACAATTATTCTGGCAGAATACCGTCGAAAAAGACGACCACCTTCAACTGTCGTTTCCGGATAATCTAGACGAGTATGATATGCTGACGCTGGAGCTTAGTTCCGGCCTGTCGGTGACCCGCTGGTGGGATATAAACGGGACCGTCTCCTGTGCCGGCGTGCAAGTTGCCGACGAAGAGGGGCGCAAGCTTCGGTACGAGGACGATATCGTGACCTTCACTGCGCAGATAGCACAGTCCGTAAGCCTGGGCAGCCGCTGGCGGTTCAGTGTCGATGCCATGTACGCCAGCGAATA
>JBASAV010000191.1:0-3339 GCA_049650785.1 Lewinella sp.
CGTAAAACAGGCGCAGGGCGCATCCAGCAGAATGTAGGCATCTTCGTCGCCCTCCTCTTCATCGTCGGCAAAGGCCAGGATGGGCACTTCCGTGAAATCTTGCCCGGCCGGAATGGTGACCGTACCCGTAGCGGCGGAAAAGTCGACACCCAGTTCAGCCTTGCTGTCGGAGGCTACGCGGTAGGAAATGGTCTGGGCGGTTTCGGGGTTGCTGTCCGGGCCACGCACCACCCGCATCACGGCTGGCCGGCACCCCTCGAAGGCAACGATCGGAGCATCCTCCTCCTGACTGTCGTCCTTGGACTCCAGACTGACGCTGGCACCCAGATCGAAGGAACCCGCTTCCAGGAACACCGCGGAATCCAGGTCGGCGTCATTCACGTCGGCCACCACGATGCGGATGTGGTAGGTTTCACAGGGAATGACCTTCAGGGAGGCCGTAAGGATGACCGTTTGTCCGTCGTATTCGATCTTCGAGAACCGGGGGCCGTTGGCCGGTTCGCCCCCACAATTGGAAGCGGCGCGGACCGCGGCGGACTCGTTGTCCAGGTAGAATTCCCGGTTGGTGCGGTAGTTGACGTTGTTGATCGCGACCGGCTGGTTGGTTCCCGGAATAATGGCCGCGTTTACCGCGCCTCTAAAGAAGTTACCATTGAAGCCCGGGCCACTGATGAAGAAGCCGAAAATATCGTTGAAGTTGGCGTCCACGAACTCACAGTACTCCTCCGAGGCGAAGACGTAGCGGAACGTAACTTCGGGGGCCAGGGGGATAAAGTCGAATTCGACGCCACTCCGGTCGTGAACACGGCCGCGGGAAGCAATATCCAGATCCGGGTCGGGGGAAGGGCCACTGAGTTCGGAGCCGGTGTCGGTGCGCCGGTTAGGGCCCACCGCGTCCTGTACCTTTCCACTGGAGATAACGATGCCGCGCTTGAATCCGACCACGTCATCGGGGGCGCTGAAGTACCCAATACCATCGGGGTTGGTGCCGATCTGGCGCACGTTGAAAATGGTCTCACACCGGTCGGTAGCGAATACCTCCCGCACCAGGCGGTCGGCGCTGTATCCGGGGTCGATCTCCAGTTCTGAGGGGTTGGACTGCCCCCACACGCCGGAAGCCGATCCGATAATAACCAGCAGCGTGAGGAGTCTAATGAACATTAGGGTGTGGTAAGCAGGGGTTCATCGGATACCGACATATGATCGATAACCGGTGAGATTTGTCAGAAAGTTGGGAGGGCGGTGCGCAATAGCGTTCCTCAAATCTACAATGTTCTAAACGATAATGTTCTGTTTTTCGCGCGCGTCCAGCCGCCTAAACAGTGTTAAGGAAATCAACTTCTTACCGTTTATCTTGTGTTCATGCCATGTTCGTCCTCCTGATCACCATCGTCATCGTCCTGTTTTTGGCGATGCTTTTTGTTAACCTTTACTTCCGGGCCAAGGTGCTACGCGCCTATCGGTTGCTGATTCAGGGACGAGTTGAGTTTACGGCCGGGCAGATCATGAGCGAAAAGCGGATGGAAGCGGAGATTGTACCGGCTTATCCCGATCACGCGCAGGCCATACGGGACTTCGGTAACAACCTGCGCCGCAGCATTCGCATGGCCACCGTACTGCTGTTCCTCATCACCATCTTCGGGGGCATTCTGATGTGGTACCGCACCTAATTGGCTACCGTGAGGGAAAAGCCTACCCCGTGAATGTTTTCGATCTTTATTCGGTCGTCCTCCCGCAGGTACTTCCGTAGACGACTCACGAATACGTCCAGGCTGCGACCAAGAAAATAGTCGTTCTCCCCCCAGATGCGTTCCAGAATCTCCCCCCGCTCCAGCACTTCCTCCCGCCGGCTGCTCAGAAGTTGCAGCAGTTCGGCCTCTCGCCGGGTCAGGCGTCGGGATGTTTTCGTTTCCATATTGGTTAGCTGTAGTTGCTCCGCATCGAAGGCATAGTGGCCGATACGTCGGGGGTCGAAAGCAGTAGCAGCGGGCCTTACCCGGTTACGGCGCAGGAAGACGTCCACGCGTAGCAACAATTCTTCGATGCTGAAGGGCTTGGTGATGTAGTCGTCGGCTCCGAGTCGCAGTCCGGCCAGCCGATCCTGTTCCAGGCTTTTGGCGGTGAGAAACAGGATGGGTATGTCCTGATCCCGCTCCCGGATCCGTTTGGCCAGCGTGAAGCCGTCCACGCCGGGTAGCATCACATCCAGGATGCAGAGATCGTAGGGCAGGTCCCCGGCCTCGATCACATCCAATGCTTCGCGTCCGCTTTCCAGGTGGATCACTTCGAAGCCGTTCACCTCCAGGTTGTCCCGGGTCACGAAGCCCAGCCCTTCATCATCTTCGACGTACAGTAGGCGGGCCTTACTCACGCGGGTACGGCTTTAGTAGCGGGGGTCAGCGGCAGGCGAAGGTGCAGCGTCGTACCCCGACCAACCTTGCTCTCCACGCGGATGTCCCACCGGTGGGCGCGGCATATCTGGTGTACGTAGTATAATCCCAGTCCGAACCCCTTCACGTCGTGTACGTCACCCGTAGGCACGCGGTAAAATTTATCGAAAAGCCTGGCCTGGTGTTCGGGAGCAATCCCCGGTCCGCTGTCGCTGATGGCCAGGTGAAGGTGGTCGCTGGCCACGCGCCCGATAACGGCGATGCGCGGATCGGGACCGCCGTACTTGATGGCGTTATCCAGCAGGTTGTAGAGAATATTCGTCAGGTGGAGGGGATCGGCCAGCAGGGGAAGGGGGCGTTCGGGCAGCTGCCAGGTAAGGTGGCCCCGTTGTTCTTCCACCCGTGCCCGGGCACTCGCCAGTAGCGGGGGCAGCAGGCTTTGCAGGTCCACCCGTTCCCGTTTGATCTCGAAGCTCCCCTTCTCGGTGTTGGCGATCTGGAGTACCTTCTCCACCTGACCGTTCAACCGTTCGTACTGGGCGTAGATCAACTGGGCGTACCGACTCAGCCGCGGATCGCCGGCTACCTTACTATCGCGCGAAAGCACGGTAGCGGCCACCCGGATCGTCGATAGCGGAGTCTTGAATTCGTGGGTCATGTTGTCGATGAACTCCTTCTGCATGTGGGCCAGTCGGCGCTGGCGAAGGATGACCACCAGCGAGTAGGCGAAAAAAGCCACGGTGAGCAGCAGGATCGCCGAAAGGAACACCACCAATTGCATCTTCTGCCAGATGTAGCCGATGCGCGTAGGGAACTTGATGCCGAAGTAGTACAGCAGGCCTTCGTCCGGGGGAAGCGCCCGGTCCGTTTCGGGCAGGGCTCCGGGCTGGAGATCCACATCGGCGTAGCAGTATCCGCCGTAGGCCATTTCGTTGGTCGCGCAGTTGAA
>JBASAV010000192.1:0-3336 GCA_049650785.1 Lewinella sp.
ATTCGATTTGCTGGAGATACTGCCGGATCTTTCTTCCCGGCTCATTTTTGTGACGGCTTCCGATGAGTTTGCTATGCGGGCTTTTCGTTTTGCCGCTGTCGATTACCTGCTCAAGCCGGTGGAGGGGGAGCAGCTCCGCGCGGCCTTGGAGCGGGCCCTGGCCCAGATCGGCCCCGCCCCGGCGGACAGGCTTGATCTGCTCCGCGATACACTGCGGGACCCGCAGGTCCTTCCCGAGCGATTATCCCTCCATACCTCCGATAATATAGTGGTGACGCGAATCCAGGATATCATCCGCTGTGAATCGGACGATAACAATACCCGCTTCGTCATCGCCGGCCAACCACCGGTATATGTCACAAAAACCTTGAAGCATTACGAACGGTTACTGGGCGCGCACCGGTTCGTGCGGGTTCACCAATCGCACCTCGTAAATTTCCAGCACGTTGTTGAATTTAGGAAAGTCGACTCGGGCTATCTGCGACTTACCAACGGGGACGAAGTACCGGTGGCGAGTCGTAAACGCGCAGAAGTGATCGGTTTGCTATAAACCAAGCAGATCCACACCAGCTGATAAAACAACTAATGCAACTAAGTCGCAATAGTCGTGTTGCTCCATAAATTTAAAAACGCATGCAGCAATCCTACGAAGTAATCATTATCGGGGGCAGCTACGCCGGTTTGTCGGCAGCTATGAGCCTCGGGCGGTCGCTACGCCGTGTACTGATAATCGACGGGGGAAATCCGTGTAATCACCCGGCCCCTGTAACCCACAACTTTATCACGCACGACGGTGACGACCCCGCTACCGTAGCCAAAAGCGCGCTGGAGCAGGTGCTGGCGTACGATACCGTCGACTATGTACAGGACACCGCAACCAAGTCAGCGGGCAAGGACGGGGACTTCACGGTCACCACGGCTAACAACCTACCGTACCGGGCGACCAAGCTTCTGTTTGCGACCGGGTTACAGGACAATTTGCCGGATATTCCGGATGTTGATGCCTGCTGGGGGAAAACGGTGATTCACTGTCCCTACTGCCACGGTTATGAATTCCGGGGCCAGCCTACGGGGGTTTTGATGAATTCGGACCATACGGTTTCCATGGTTCAGCTAATCAGGAACCTGAGTAATGACGTCACCCTTTTTACTAACGGACCTGCCGTGGCAGACAAGAGCCGGTTGCAGGAATGCGGTGTACGGTTGATCGAACAACCGATCGAGCGGTTACTGCACGAGGATGGCGAGCTACGGTCGGTGTGCCTGCGGGATGGTACCGAAGTGGCGGTTTCCGCCCTGTACCTCCACCCCATCCTGACCCAGAAGTGTCCGTTGCCCGAGGCAATGGGCTGCGAACTGGAAGATAATGGAACGCTGAAGGTGGACGACTTTATGATGACGTCGGTAACCGGGATATACGCGGCCGGTGACTGCACCACGCACATGCGCGCCGTTTCCTTCGCTACGGGAAGCGGCACGCTCGTGGGCGGCATGATCAACCATGCTTTGGTCATGGAGCGCTTCCGCGCCACACACGTAGGCGGGTGATCGCAACGGGCTAGCCCGCGGTAGAGAGCACCTGTGTCCACATCTTTCGCATCACCCCGCGTTCCCCAATCGGATCCTGTTTTGGTACGGGAAGATTATCGGGTTCGCGGTGCTCGGGCGCACCGGTGATGAGGTCCCAGCTGCGACCGCCGGGGTACGCCCCGAAAACCCGGTATTCCGATTTGGAGTAGCAGGCGTGGCCGGTACCGGCTGGCAGGATAATTACGTCGCCGGCGGCGGCCTCCAGATCGTAGCCTTCCGGTCCGCCCAGCTGAACGGTGCATTGACCGCTTAGCAGTACGAGGACTTCGTGGGTATTGCTATGGTAGTGGGGATAGGGATAGATGCCGGCTACCCACGTATTGCCCCAGCCGCTGGTCTGCAGGCGTTTGGCGACCCGATCCTTGATGCCGGGTTTGTCGGTGGAGAAAGCTTTGGGGTATACGATGACGGGTAGGGGACTATTCGGTATCCATTCCCAGGAAGGGAGATAAATGAGGACTGCGTCGCCCTCCTGTTTTACTTTGGTATCCATGTTGGTTGATTATTGGGGCTTGGGTTAGTAGAAGGTCCGTGGTACTTACGGAGTTCGCCAAGGTCCCTTTTCCTGCGCTCCGCCGCCCAGACAGACGAAGGGCCGGCATAAATCGACCAATTACTCAACCGCCAGCCCCTCAGACGCTGTTTTCAACGTATGATCGTCCTGCTAATAATATCCATCCTGCTCGTGGCCATGATGGTCTATATGTTCAATCAGTACAGTCGCAACCGCATGCCCTCCAAAAAGCAGCGGGACCGGGTCGTGCGTGAACTCAAGGCCGACATGGACGGCTGGAGCTCGGACCTGGTCAAAATGCGGAAAGAAGAACTGGATCTTTTCAGTCTCACCCAGGATAAGCAGGTGGTCAAGAAAGGGACCGGGACCACCGCCAAAGGGACTTTCACCACTATTTTTCACGAGCCGGTGGTCAGCTATACCTACCGCCGCTACCTGGGTAGTAAGGTAAACGAGCTCCTCTACGCCCGCACAGCCGAGCACGACTTCGTGTACTGGACCGAGAACGGCAAGACCAGCCTCGAGATCGACGACCAGCCGGTCGGCCGTATCGATAACAACGTGCTGCTCGGACAGCGTACCGGCAAGGAGCTGGCCCGCATCGAATCTACCCCCCGCGAGAATTACCTCCCCGTCAGCGTAGGGAACCGCGAAGTGGGTGCCCTCACCAGTTTACCCGCCAAGGCCGACGATCCGCTGAGTCAACGTGCCTTCGAGTTCATTCCCGATGACCTGAACGACAAGGAGGAGCAGTTGCTGATGTCGCTGACGATGCGGGAGTTGGTCAAACGTAGTGTTCCGGCGGGATAAATTAGTTGCTGGTTGCTGGTTTTACTAATTATTAGTTACTGGTTACTGGTTATGTTGCGGGCGTTTTCCAATGCTGACAGACGTATTTAGTGAAGTTGTTCAGTTGTCTGCCAAGTTGGTCATACACCTTCTCTAATTCATCTGCTTCTTTGGTGACATTAGGATAGAGTTGTCGAATTTTCTTCAGGTGGTTGATCGTCTCATCGTTGCTTGCCAATGAAAAGGTCAAGAAGCGAATAAACTCTTTTTTGTACCGCCGACGCCCGTAACCCTCGACAATGTTGCTGTTGACGGAATCCGCTGATCTTCGCACCTGACTGCCAAGCTCGTATTTTTCATGATTTGGAAGTTGAAGCGAAAAGCGGTGGGTTTTCAGAAACAGCCTGAAGGAGCGCTGGTAAATTTCAAGGTCAGTATAGGAT
>JBASAV010000193.1:0-5399 GCA_049650785.1 Lewinella sp.
GTCGTACGCTGATGTTGACGTCGCAGCGCAGGCTGCCTTCCTCCATGTTACCGTCGCTGATCTCGAGCCAGCGGACCAGTTGTCGCATTCCGCTCATAAAGGCATCGACTTCTTCCGCCGAGCGCAGGTCGGGTTCCGTGACGATCTCGAGTAGGGGGGTGCCGGCCCGGTTCAGGTCGACTTGACTAAACGGCTCGCCAGCAGCGTGAACGGACTTGCCGGCATCCTCCTCCATGTGGATGTGATGAATGCGGACCGATCGCTTTTCTCCATTCATGCGAAGCGGTAAGCTTCCCCCGATACAAATGGGGTTCTCATCCTGGGTGATCTGGTAACCCTTGGGCAGATCGGCGTAGAAATAGTTCTTCCGGTCAAAGGTGCTCCGCCGGTTGATGCGGCAGCCTAGCGCCAGGCCGAGTTTGACGGCGTAGTCTACCTGGCGTTCGTTGAGACGGGGCAGGGTGCCGGGGTAGCCGAGGCTTACCTCGCTGATGTGTCGGTTCGGTTCGGCACCGAAGGCGTTGCGATCGGCGCAGAAGGCCTTGGACTCCGTGGCCAGTTGCACGTGTGTTTCCAGGCCGATGACGGTTTCGTAGCTGGGGCTCATGGGCGGCAAGATACGACGGGCCTATAGCATCCCCCCCAGCCGCTCCACTACGTAATCCACCTGCTCGCGGGTATTGTGATGACTAAGACTGAAGCGAATCGTATGCCGCTTCGAATCCGGATGCAGGTGGCCGACCACGTGGCTACCCACGTCGATGCCACTCGAGCAGGCCGAACCCCCGCTGGCGGAGATACCCGCCATGTCCAGGTTCATCAACAGGAGATCCCCCTTCGGTGATTCGGGAAAGCTGGCGGAGAGCACTTTGTAATGGCTCCGAGCAATGTCCCCGTTGAAGCGGACATCGGGGTAGGTGGCCCGCAGTCGGTCGATGAGGTAGTGGCGGACTTCCTCCATTGTGGCGCGGCGAGCTTCTCGCTCCCGGACCGAAATGTCGAGGGCGCGGGCCAGGCCTACAATACCGTAGAGGTTTTCCGTTCCGCCGCGCATGTTCCTCTCCTGCGCTCCGCCGTCCAAATACGGCTTGATAACATTATCGCTGTTGATGTACACGAAGCCGATCCCCTTCGGTCCGTAGAATTTGTGGGCCGATCCGGACAGGAAGCTTACGCGCGTGCGATCCAGGTCGATGGGGTAGTAGCCCATCGTCTGTACCGTGTCGCAGTGGAAGTAAGCATCGTACTCCCCGCAGATATCCGCTACGTCGTCCAGGGGCAGGAGATTGCCGATCTCGTTGTTGGAGTGCATCAGGCTGACTAGCGTCTTGTCGCTGTCCTGAGCCAACAGGCGGCGCAGATCGTCCAGGTCCACGTGGCCAACGTCATCGATGGCGATCATCTCCACGCGCGCCGCTCCGGTGGCGCGGATAGCGTCCAGGCTGTGCAGGACACAGTGGTGCTCCAGGGGTGAAGAAATGATCCGCTTGACGCCGAGGTCTCGCACCGAGTTCTTCAGGGCCATGTTGTTGGCCTCGGTGCCGCCGGAAGTGAAGAAGATCTCCCCGATACTGCAGTTGAGGGTATTGGCAACGGTCTTCCGGGCGCCCTCGATGAGGCTGCGTGCCTTTCTCCCTTCCGCGTGGATGCTGGAGGGGTTACCGAAGTCGTTACGCATCACTTCGGTCATCGCCTCCAGGACGGTAGGGTCGAGCGGGGTGGTGGCGGCGTTGTCGAGAAAGATGCGTTCCATAGGGATTAGGCTAGCTCGATCAGGATCGGGCAGTGATCGGAGTGCAGCGCATCGCTGAGGTGTTCCACCCGTTGGATACGGTTCGCCAGTTCGCGGGGGTAGCTGTGGTAGTCGATGCGCCAGCCCTTGTTGTTGCCTCGGGCGTTGGCCCGGTAGCTCCACCAGCTATACTCGACCTGCTCGGGATGCAGATGACGGAAGGCGTCGACGAAATCGGTTTCGGAAAACCACTTCGTCATCCAGGCCCGTTCTTCGGGCAGGAAGCCGGTATTGTTTTCGTTACGCTTCGGGGCGTGAAGGTCCATTTCCGTGTGGGCGATATTGTAGTCACCCACCACCAGTAGGTTGGGACGTTCCCGCTGCAACTCCTTCACGAAGTCGAGAAAATCATCTAGGAATCGGTACTTATATGCCTGACGGTGTTCCCCTTGTCCGCCGTTGGGGAAGTAACAGTTTAGGATTGTCAAGTCACCGTGGTCGGTGCGAATCACGCGTCCCTCGCAGTCATAAACATCCAGCGCACAGCCTTCGATCACCGCGGTCGGGGCCTGCTTGCTCAGGGTCAGGACCCCGGAGTACCCCTTCTTACTGGTGGCACTGTGCCAGGCGGCGTGCCCGAAGCCCGCCTGCTCGAGCGCTTCCAGGTCTACCTGCTCCGGTGCGGCTTTGGTTTCTTGCAGGCAGAGGATGTCAATGTCCTGTTCCGCAGCCCATTCCGCCAATCCCTTGCGGAGGGCTGCCCGGATGCCGTTCACGTTATAGGTGACAATATTCATCGTTTCGGGTTGAAAAGTTCCTGGAGGTGAGCAGCATCCTGGGGTTGCATCCGGCCGGCCAGCACCAGCCGCAATTCCCGCCGCCGCAGGGCTGCTTCGTAGCGCTGCTGTTCCATTTCGGTCAGCGGGGTGAGTTCCGGTACGAGCACCGGGGAACCATTGTCCTTGTCCAGGGCCACGAAGGTGAAGTACGCGTGGTGGGTGCGCCGGGGGTGGGTACCCTGCATGGTCGCCGCGAAGACTTCCACGAAGACCTCAATGCTGGTGTTGAAGGCTCGGGTCACGCTGGCCTCGAGGGTGATGACCTCCCCGTTGCGGATGGCGCTGTTGAAGGCCACGTTGTCGACGCTGGCCGTAACGACCGGGCGGGCGCAGTGCTTACCCGCACAGATGGCGCAGCAGATGTCCATCCACCGCAGCATGTTGCCGCCCATGAGGTTATCCTGGGGGTTGGTGTCGTTGGGCATGACGAGCTCCGACATGGTCGTGAAGCTTTCCGCCACGCGCTTGGGGGCGGGGCGCTCGCTCATGGCCGACTGACTCCGGGGCGATCGAGAACCGGCAGGGCGGTCAGGGCTTCCTCGCTGATGGTGCCGGCCTCGAAGAGGTATCGCTTGTCGAGCATATACTCGCCGCGGTTGAAGCTTACCCAGTACTCGTTGGTGATGCCGAAAAGCGACGGCTGGATGGGCTCGATCTTCGTGGCCTCCCCCGCTGCCAGGGTCTGGTGAAAGTGCCGCAGGACCGTGGTCGTCTTATCCACGCCATCGACGCTACCGTAACCCTGGCTGGTGATCAGCACGTTCTCCAGGGGCTCCGTTCCCTCGTTGATCAGGTAGATGTCCCACAGTTCTTCGCCGACATCCTCGCGGGGAACTACGGCCACCGTCACGTCGGTTACCTCGGGCGTTGCGATGTCATTTTTCATAGGCGGTGCGCAATTGGGCCGCAAAGGTACGATGTATCGCCCTAAAACCTATACGTTGCGCCGACATCCAGACGGGTGGATTCTATATTCAAAGCATCAGTCTGGTAAAGGGTCGTAAAATGATGCGTCAAACCCAGTGTGAGGTAGAACCTGGACGCCAGGTGGTAATCGGCCGATAACCAACCGTTCATGAAGAGACGGTTGACCTCGGAGTTGATGGGTTCTCCTCCGAAATTCTGGCTACTCCCTACACTGGGTTGGTAGCCGGCCAGATTAGTCAAGTCTCCCAGGCGCCGCTCCTCCACCTGCAACGCATAGTAGTTGCCATTTCCCGGATTGACAATGAGGGGGCCGCTGCCGGTAAGCAGGTAGCCCAGTCCCCCGCCCGCGGTTACCGTAATGCGTTCCCCAAGCTGCCTTCCCAAACCTGCCCGTAGTTCAGCCGTATGCATATCCACCAAATTCCTATTATCGTCCAACCGCATATTCAGCGACTGACGTATCGTCGGGTCCAGATCCATGTTCGGCGCATTGAACGCCTCCGCCAGGCTTTCCTCACCCCCCACTTTTATCCTCCGCCGGCTGTAATCATAGCGTAGCGCCAACGGAAAGAACCAAGTACCGGCACCGAAGCGGCGGCTCAGTTGCAAGTAAGCGCCGGGCTTCAAACTGCTGACGTATCCGGTAGTGCCGACGGACAGCGAATAGAGAGCAGTCTGTGTAACGGGCGTGATCTGGTCTTCACCCGCCACTGAGAGGGGAGGGATCACCTCCGGTAAAGCGAGTGCCGGCCCCAGCAGATCGAAGTATGCTCCCGGAATGGTCTGTACTATCGTAGATAAGCCGGCTGCAGGCACGGCGGAGTTGGGCGGCGGCGGCGCAGGTGAAACGCCTTCTTCCGGAACATCTGGCTGACCTTCACCCTGAGCCACCGTGGGTTGGGTACCTGCTCTATTTACGGGGGCACCGACTTCCCGGTGAGTGGGGTAGGAGGGGGCCGATTCCGGGGGTTGTTGCTGCATACGGGGCGGAAGCAAGCCCGCCGATGACTCCGGTGAAGCTTCGGCTGTACGGGTGGTCGCATCCGCTGCGGCATCCGGAGCCGGTTCGGTTCGGTCGTCGTCGGTGGTATTGACTAATGGGACCGGATCGGCCTGCCCGTTATCCGCCAGCTGCCATACCAGCGCTCCGCCGCCCAAAAGCAGGGCGAGGCCAATCAGCCAGGGTAATAGGACGGGCCGTCGCCGCTTGCGGTCGAGGCGTTGCTCCATATCCGCCCACGCTTCGTTCCAGAAACCGTCGTCCGGCGTCCAGGGGGTAGTTTTATCCGGCATAACGGTTGAATTTGTGGGGTTCTTGGTTCAATTGATCGCGGAGAAGCTGGCGGGCCTTATTGAGGTGCCACCGGCTGTTGCCTTCGCTAAAGTTTAGTTTTTCACCGATCTCGGCGTGGCTGTAGCCCTCAACGGCGAAGAGCCAGAATACTTCCTTGCTCGTTTCCGGGAGCAGATCGATGAATTTGCACAGGTCTTCCGCGTAGAGGCGGTGGGTGGCGGTATCCTCGGTCGGCTGGTCCCAGTTGGCGATCTCCAGGGTGGGCTTACGTCGGTTGCGCCGGAAGTGGTCGATCGTGGAGTTAAAGACCAGGCGTTTCACCCAGCCTTCGAGGCTACCTTCCCAGCGGAACTGCTCGAGCTTTTCAAACACCTTCATCATACCCTCATTAAGCAGTTCCATGGCTTCGTCGCGGCCGGGGGAATAGCGTCGGCACACCGAAAGCGCCGGCGGTCCGAACCGTCGGTAGAAGGCCTCCTGCGCCCGGCGGTCCTGTTTCAGACACGCCTCGACCAGTTCCTGTTCGTTGGTGTAGTCAATCAATGGTTCAAAATCTGGCACCCATCCCGAAGGTGAAGCGACGGTAACCGATCTGGCGGTCCACGAC
>JBASAV010000194.1:0-4021 GCA_049650785.1 Lewinella sp.
TTCCATGAGCGCAAGCAGTTCGAAGAATAGCAATATGCCCGCCATTTCTGGGGAAGCATCCACAGACGCCAATAGCTCTTCGCCGAATTCGAGCAGATCGTCCTCGATGGGCCCGTAGGGCGTCACGGCTTCCAATAAAGCATACACCGCGGCCGCAATCGCAAGGGAATGTTCGTGATACGTGTAGGGATCGGTTGCGATGGCTAAGAGTCCTTCATCGAGGTCGGCAATAGCGGTTTGCTCAAAAAGCTCGCGCAGGCCGTCATTGTAGCGCTCATTCGCGGCGGCAAGGAAATAGATGTTTCGGATAATATCAATCCGCGTACGGGCCACGCCCAGCGCCATCAGGGCGTCGGCGTAGTCTTCATTCAAGCGGGCCAATGCAAGGAATTCTTCCGTCAGGTGATCGAGGAGTTCTTCCCGGTATTCCGAGAGTTCGAAATCAGCCAGCCATTCCTCCGGAGACAATCCGCTTTCCGCCCACTCGTCCAGGGCAAACATGATGACCAGGTCCGGTACCTGGTTTTCAATGAAATCGCTAAGCAAACTCTCCCGCTGTACTTCCACTTCCTCCTCCAGGTCTTCGTCGACCGTGAATTCTTCGATGAGAAAATTTTCAGGGATGTAAGCGATTCCCTCGATATAACCTAACCACTCGCGGAGAAAGCGGTCGGAATGAATTTCTTGCGTTTCCGCCGTGACGTCCTCCAAGTTGAAATGCTCCAGGACATACTGGTAGGTTAGGGTTTCAAAGTCCTCCAATTCCACAGTTACGGCTCCCGGGACGGGTTCTTCTCCGGCCACCTCGTCGGCTACGACCCTCAGGAAGAAATCGTAGCGGTCATAGTCGGAAGCTTCGAGAATATTCGGCGCTACCCATTGGGCCGACCGCTGTAGCAGTTGGGGTACGATCACATTCCAGTCCACGTCTCCGGGAAAGTACTCACCCTGCGAGTCCAGAAAGCTCTCGTACTGGAATAGCACGGCATTTTCAGCGATAAGGCTTTGGCGGCCGTCGATGAATTCGTTGAGGTGGCGGAAAGAGGGTTGGGGAGCTGTACCCGCCAACCACTCACTCAAATCCCGTTTGATGCGTGTCTTCACTCTTCCCGCTGTCAGGAAGGTGGGTGTCTCGTAGATGGGTGTGTTCCCGGGGTAGAAACTTTCTTCAATCCCGAATTCCGCTTCCTGGTAAGCATCTGGGCGAGCCTGCATTTCTTCAAAAGTCGCTTGGTCGACCTGCAGATCGTACTCGAGAAGTTCCCCTTCGAAATATGCCGTCAGGATGATATTGTATTCCTCGTCCGAAGCGCAATCCGGTGGGCAGGCCCGCTGAACATCCGGAGTGCGGGTGCCTGCGGTTTCTCCCTCTTCCTTTTTCTGGATGTATTGCTGCCGTCCGGTGAAGGCCGTCAGGAAACCGGTGTAGACGTCCCTGGGCAGCTCTTTTTCCAAAACCTCGCTGTGTGGGCCGCTGTTGCCGTCGATGCTGATAATGGTATCCCCCCGTACCTCCTTGATTATGCTGTGGTGCTGCCAGGGCTGATCGATGTACCCTATATCACCGGGCTGTGGATTATCAGTTGCGTCAAGGCTGTTGTATTCTGATACTCCTTTGCCCATCTTCCAATTCCCGACATCGATTCCGGCCTTCTTAATAGAAAACACCGCAAAAATTGCGCACCAGGAAGGGAACCCTGACCGATTGTATTCGACTACTTCATCGGGCCACTGCTCGGGCGCAGCAAGATGAAAATAATCGAGGAGGCGGTCGGCCCCTACGCGACGACCGTCGCTTTCAGTTTTGTTGGCTGCCGCCAAACCTTTTTCCCCCTCTGCAATGGCTATTATTCGTTTGCGCAGACCGCTCTCGTCCCGCACGTCTACAGCCCGCTGGAGACCGGGCATGGGCCGGAGATTGATAATCTTGTCCCCTTCCTCGCATTCTCTACAGGTTCGCTGCACAATCGGATCGGGTTTCTTCCTCGCGGCCGCCCCCTGCTGCACCGTATGCGTCAACTCATGCACCAGCAACCGCTGCCCCCCCGCACTCCCCGGATCGTACTTACCCGAATTGAAATACACGTCCGATCCGTGGGTAAAGGCTTGCGCGCCGATCTGATTACTCAGGCCCGACGCGTAGCTGCCGGTATGCACCCGCACGCCGGAGAAATCGGCGCCCATACTCTGGCCCATACTCCGCTGGGTATCCGCCGGAAGGGGACTGCCCCCGCCCTTGGTGGAATGCAACTTGCTGGAGAAGTCATCCGAGGCGGTGAATCCACCGTTGCCGGAGCGTTGCAGGTCGGCTATGGGTTTGGGCTGTAGGACTTCTTCCGCTTCGCAGTGCGCGCATTTCCGTTGTGCCACCGGCACGCTGGACGCTACCAACGGGTACCGTCGCACATGTCCCTCTTCCTCGGCGGCGCAGGCGGCACATTTCCGCTGTACCTCGCCGTCGTCGGTCCCGCTTTCGAAAATGGGTTTCCGTTGGAGTTGGAGTTCCTGGTTTTCCCGCTCCGGCTCCTCCTGCATCTCCGGTTCGGGGGAACGCTGGATGCGGCTGATCGGAACAATAGCGGCGACGCTGGGAACCGCTTTTGCCTGAACGGTAGGCCCCGAATGGCCTCCCCCGTTACCGGCTATTCCTTCACCGCGGGTACTGGATCCGCTCATTGCCTGCGCGCCGCCGCCCGCCCCCTGTTGCGCCAGCCGCTGTACTACCCGATCCGCCACCGAATCCGCCTCCTGCTCGTATGTATCGTTGGGGGCTCCGACCTTCAGTTTCGGCTGAAAGAAGGGTTTTTCCTGCACGGTGGAGAAAAAGGGGGTGCTGTCCGGCTGCCGGTGGGCCCGGGTCACGCTGTGGGTGCTATGGTCGGCAGCCACTTTCATCACCACTCCACTTTGATCATCCGTTCGTGCCACGGGGCCTGCACCAGGCTGATGCCCCAGGGTAACTGCCCCAGGAGAATATCCTGTGCCTTACGTTCCACGGTTACCGACCAGCCGTTCTCCCGCTTTTCCATCCGGCCCTGGCGAGCAAAAAATCCCTCGCGTAGACCCTCCGGACTGGCCTGCCCCAGCGCCGTCCAATGACCGATTACCGCGCGCAGTACGTCGTCCGCTTCCTGGCATTCGGTATCGGTGAGCTTCTCCGTTAACTGCACCGGGGCGCCGGTGACCGGCCAACCACACAGCAGTTTGGACAGCAGCATGTTTTCCTCCTGCCCGGACCGCTCCCCGGTAGCCAGATAGTGCGTCAGGTAGACGGCACGCTGCCGGGCCAGCTCATCGGCAAAGGCATCGTCCTGCCAGTAGCCCAGGGCGGTAAACAACGGCGCCAGGAACGGATGTGCCAGTACTACACCCGCACGGTCGAGATAGAAGATGGTTCCAGCGGGAATATTTCCCTGATCGATTGGTGTGGTGGCCGCATAGCTCGCCTCCGAAAAATGGGCTGGTGGTTCGGTGCCCGCCGGACGTTGGGTAATCCCGGCTTCCGCTTTTTCGGATGTAGCTGGCGGATTGTCGTCGTCGGGCGTAACAGGACTTGCCTCAGTTGATTTGCCAGTCGGAGCAGCTGCTTTCTCATCCGTTTCTTTCTGCCTGGTTGTCTTATCCGTTTCGTCCAGCGGAGCTGTACCGGAAGAACCGCCGGATTCGCTGGCACTTCCCGCCATTTCTTTAGCCTTTGCAGACGTATCGCCTTGATAAATGGCAGAATCGTGAGTTTGGTCGTCGGACTCATCGGTGCCAGTAAGATTCTCCGGCGAATTAAGGAGCGATCTTTCCAGCCAGTCCGTGGAATTCAGCTCCAGGGCCTGCGACACTTGTACTACCTGGGCCGCAGACCACCGGTCGACCTCCGGAAAAAGGTGTTGAAGAGCAGCTAACAACAGGGCATCCGCATCCTCCGAAGCTGTGGCATCCGACAAAGAATGCCACCAGAAATAGGCTTGCCCTCTACCAATCCAGTGGTGGACTACCTTCAGAAAAGAGCTACTTCGAAGATTGCTTT
>JBASAV010000195.1:0-11890 GCA_049650785.1 Lewinella sp.
GGCGCATTCTGCGAGAACCGCAGACAAATCGTTCTTATTATCTCCGTTTATTCCGATTAGGATATCAGGATCCACCGCTTTCATAGCCTCGGCAAATTCCGCCACGTCCTTCCCGTACACTGACCAATCAGGTTCGGCGCCGGCGTAGGTGGTGCCGTTCCATGTTTCGTTCCCCAGGAGCCAGTATTTGATGCCGTAGTCGTGCGTGACATTGGCGTAGCGTACCCATTCGACGGCCATCTCGAGTGCCTGATCCCGCGTCAGCGTAGCTGTATTAAATTCAGTTGGCGGTTTATACATTCCGTCAAAGGCTACGGAAATAACTGGCTCGGCACCCGTGGAAAGGCAATCCGCCATAAAGTCGTCGAAATTGTAATTGTCATTCGCCCAGGTATCCGCCTCTATGTCCCAGAATCGGTCGTCGTTGAATGGCCATTCAAGCGTATCCCCTTTACGCAACAGTCCGGAGGTGGCGGGGTCGGTATAGGGAGGGGCAGCCCATTCGTAGACGTCGGACTTTTCCCCACCGGGAAATCGTAAATAGCGTACCCCGGCTTCCGCAATACTTTCCGCGAGGGGGCGGGCACCGGGTATCCGATTGCCTGCGCCATCCGTCAACGTATTTAGATTCAGCCCGAGCGGCGGGACCTCCCAGCTTCTGATGGGAGTACTAGCATCTACGCGTACTTCGTATTGTGCCGATACTTCGGCAGCGGACACCATTAGCAAGGCCGCCACCAGTAATTGATGTGTCATGAGAGTTAAGGCAACAGTGGTTTCCGGGTGCGGAGTGTGTTACCCAATATAGGCTTAACAAGCTGATTGCGTGGTAGCTGAAGCAATTTTTTTGCGGCGGAGCGCAGGATTAAAGCTTCTAGTTCTGACTTACAAGACTTTTGCGACCCCGTTTCTCCTGCGCTCCGCCGCACAAGCCATGCGCAGGCACGTTCTTGTCCTATGCAAGCAACTTTCGTAGTTAGTCAGGTATCCTCCGATTCTCTCATGCAACTGCCAGGAGACTGGACGACCGATGATTTTCGGGAAATTCTTAATCTGACGGAATACGGGGACCAATCCGAACTATCCGATAAGGAGATCCAGGAAATGGCCTACCTGTCTCTGGCCGATCTCCCGAAATCGGAAGCCGCCGATCTGCTCCTCTCCTATGTGTTTTCCGAGGACGAGCTCACGGACGGCCAGCGGCAGAACAGCAGCCACGAAATGGATACGGAACGCCTCTGGGAGGAATATCCCGAACCGGAGCACCACGCCGGTTTCTACCGGGTAGGGAGCTTACTCTATGCCGCGTACAATGGCGGGCATCCCAAACCCGACGGACGGCAACTGGTGATCAACGTCACCGCCAAGGAAGACGGCGCGGATCTGCTTTCGGATCCGGATCCGGCATTGGTGCTACGTCTGTTAGCACCGGCAATGGACGGGCACGCGCTCCTTCACCGCCTGTACGAAGACGAGCTGAAGGGTAGCAGCTTTCCCAGCGCGAAGCACATCCTTTACCGGATTGAATCGCGTGCCGTGGAGAGTGACACTTTTGAGCTCACCCTTTACAGTACCGATTACTGGCTGGAAGACTTCCGCCCGAACGGGCCTTACGAAGCCACCGTAGCGGAGGATCAGGTGGAGGTGGCGGAATAGGCGCACCGACGGACAAACGGGAAACGCTACCTTTGTCCCATGATCTGGAGTGACAAGAAAATACTGGCCGCCATGGAACGCGGCGAGATCGTGATCAAACCCTTCGACCGCAGCAATCTCGGGACCAATAGCTACGACGTCCATCTGGGCAAGCACCTGGCCCGGTATAAGGACCACATCCTCGATGCCCGCCAGCACAACGAGATCGAAGAAATGACCATCGAGCCCGAAGGTTTCGTCCTCCATCCCAATACGCTTTACCTCGGTGTCACGCTCGAGTACACGGAAACGCACAGCAGCGTTCCCTTTCTGGAGGGGAAGAGCAGCGTTGGCCGGTTGGGCATCGATATTCACGCCACGGCGGGCAAGGGGGATGTGGGGTTCTGTAACCACTGGACGCTGGAGATCAGCTGCACCCACCCCGTACGGGTGTACGCCGGAATGCCGATCGGTCAGTTGATCTACTTTGGTGTGGACGGGGACATCGAGAACTACTACAATAAGAAGCCCAGCGCCAAGTACAACCGCGTCAGCGACCGACCGATGGAATCCATGATGTGGAAGAACTCCTTCTGACCAAGTCCGCCAACGTCCCGACCGTGCGTACCGACGATCTGTCAAAACATTTTATCCGTGAACTGAAAACGGCGCTTGGCGCCGGGGAGGCCGCTTCGGTGACCCGCCTGGTAATGGAAGATGTATTCGGCTATCGCCAGGGCAACCGGCCCCGCATGCTGACCGACGACGAAGAGCTCCTCGCCTGGGTAACCCTCAATCGACTACACGGTGGGGAACCGGTACAGTACGTAACCGGCATCGCTGATTTCTACGGTCTCCAGTTAAAGGTGACGCCCGCCGTGCTTATCCCCCGCCCGGAAACCGAGGAACTGGTAGAGTGGATCCTCGACGACCACCCCACCGGCACCTCGCGGCGGATCGTGGATCTCGGTACCGGATCGGGCTGTATACCGCTGGCGATACAGGACCGACGGCCCGAATGGGTCTGTGAAGGTGTGGACGTCAGCCAGGAAGCCCTAGAGGTGGCCACCAAGAACCAGGAAGCTCTGCAATCCAACGTCATCTTCAAGGAAGGGGACGTGCTGGAGGGGCGATTCGCCCGGGATGGACTCTACGATATTATCGTCAGTAACCCACCTTACATTCCGCCCTCCGAGCGGAAGCATATGGGGGATTCCGTCCTCGTCCACGAACCGGATCTGGCTTTGTTCGTGCCGGAGGAAGACCCACTTGTTTTTTACCGTAAGATTGGTGAGATCGGGCTCACCACCCTTCGCTCCGGCGGCTACGTATACGTGGAGACTAATGAGTACAACAGTGACCAGGTGATGCGGCTTTTCCGCGATTTGGGTTACAACCGCGTCGAACGCCGCAAGGATTTGCAGGGAAAGTGGCGCATGGTACGCGTACAACTGGAAGACTAGACGGCGGGCTGTTCGGCACTGACGAAGCCCGCTTCGGTCAGCAGACTCAACGGCCGCAGCCGATACCCGTCGAATTCGGCGAAGATGGCCACCGGTTGCCCTCCGGAGACGGCCAGCAGTCGGTAGAAACCTTCAAATCCCGGCGTAACCGGCACCGCCCTGTCCTGCTTGTCCACGAGCAACAGCCGTTGGTCAACCTTAACCGGCCTGACTTCGGCCAGGTAAACGGGGTACTGCAGCAGCCATGGATTGACGCCCACCGCGCGGCGGTAGTTGGCCAGCATATCTTTAAAGGTCACGTATCCCAGTAAGCCATCGTACGGTCGACCGCCCGCCCGTGGCTCCGGGAAGATTCCTCGCTGCGGATAGCTGCCCGGGTAGTAGTGCACACTCCCCCCGAAGGAAGCAGAAAGTGGCCATGATTGCTCGAAGGGTGCCCGCCCGAATACATAATCCAGAAGCAGCGCATACCGCTTGCTTTTCTCCCCACGGAGCCAGATACGGCGGTACCGCAGCCGGTCTTCCTCTCCTTCCACCGTGCCCATGACCAGCCAGTGATCCTGTTTGCCGGGTAGCTGTAGGAGATCGCCGCGGCGGGTATTGATGCCGGCGGTCTGATATAATTCATCCCGGCGTTCAGGAGGAAACTCTTCGCGAATGTGCCACGACCGGATGAAAAGAAAGAGATCCCCCAGCGTACGGGCGATGGCGTGCTCTGCTTCCTCTTCGGGTAGGTCGATCAGGCGGCGTACCCGGCCCGCCAGCCCCGGCAGTTTAGCGTCGGTGAGCCGGGTGGCGATGGCCGCCCAGGTTTCCGGGCCCTGACCAAGGGTGTCGGCGATTCCCCTGCGGGCGACATCCAGCAGGCGGAGTTCCAGTTCGTTGATGCCGTCGGTCATCAGCTGGAGCCGGGCGGTCAGGCGGTCGTCCGCCTTTTCCTCGTCCTTGATCTCCTTTACCGGCCGCGTGGAGCGGTGCTGTACGGATCGTACCCAATCCGGCGGCTGGCCCACCGTAAAGCGGTCCGCATTATTTTTCAACAGGAAGACCAGGGCCAGTCCGTGGGCGCAGGGCCGTGCCCGGGCGCGGCAACTGCAGTAGAACTTACCCTCCACGACCTGTACGGCGGATTCGATGGCCCGGCGGCCGTTGTAGTCGAACTCGCCCCAGAGCCATTCTCCGTCACCACCGAGGAGGCGCCAGCGCCGGCTGTAGAACAGCCGGCGGCCCGCTTCGAGGGTTTTGGGGTCGGGAGCCAGTTGGAGGAGATGGTCGGTCATGGGGTGGCAGCCAAGATAGACCGCGGCAATAAAAAGGGCGCCCGGTCTAAGCAGGCCGGGCGCTACCGCAAAATACAAAGCATCAGTGCTATCAAAGGAGTGGTCAGGATTATCCTAGCCACGGTGTGCTTCCTGTGCTGTTTATACCCTGACCGCGCAAAGTGTTACCTCCGCGCGGAAAATTGTGTCCAACCACCGCATGATTGCGGGCGTTATAGAGGAGAAGTCCGGAAAAGCCCCTAAATTTCCGCTAAAGCTATTGTTATGGAGGTTCCACAGTCCGAGCTCTTTAAGCGCATGCCCCGAGAGGTGAAGCGGGCCGCGCTGCGTGCGGCTATCGCCGGGCAGCGGCCGGGAACGGGTCTGGACGATACTTTCCAGTTCGAGGGGAAGCGCTACCGGGTAGTCCCGGTGTCGGCAGGGGAAAGCGATGCCGAGCAGACCACGGACGGCGACGCTACCTTCCACTAAGCCATGGGGCTGGCGTTCGGTGCGCTCTTTCTGGCTACGCTCCTGCTTCCGGGAATCATTTTTCGCTATGCCTACCTGCGCAGCGATTCCCTCCGTAAAACCGTAGACTTTAGCCTGCTCAGCGAGGCCGTGTTCGTGCTTATCCCCACCCTTCTCTTTCACGCGCTGGGTTGGACAGTTGCCGGGGCAGTCGGAACTCTCCTTAACCGAGTGCCCAACGTCAGCGCCCTGTACCGCCTTACTACGGGACAGTTACTGACGGAAGACAGCCTGGCAAGCCTGGAACGGGGCATACTACCCTTCGTTTTCTACATTCTGGCCCTGAGTGCGCTGGCGGGTTGGTCGGGTAGTCTGGTCCAACGGCTCGTGGTACGGCGGGGCTGGGACGATCACTTCAAATTGCTCCGCATCTATAACGATTGGGACAAGTACTTCACGGGCCATAGTATCTCCCGTGATCCGCGACGAAGTTTCGATTACGTACAGGTAGACGTAGTGGTTGCGGGTGGAGACGGGGATATGCTCTATACGGGCGCCCTGGCCAACTATAGCCTGAATCAGGAGCAGGGAATCGATCGCATCTTTATGGAGGTCGTATACCGTCGTCGTCTTCGCGATGATCTTCCCCTGTCCGATGACGTCCTCGCCGATCTACCGCCGGCTAACCGGGAGGAAGACCCGCGATACTATAATATGCCCGGCGACTACTTGGTTATTCCCTTCGATCAGATTCGGAATCTCAACATCTCCTACAAGAAATTCGAAACACAAGTTGGATGACGGAATCGTACAACATCTTCTGGGCCATCCTGCTGCTGGTTGCCACGCTCACCGCTTGCGATACGGAAGGAGAAGAACTGCCGGGGCAGGAATTGATCACGCTCACCCGCGACAGCCTGAGCATCCGGATAGATCCGCAACTCGGTGGACGGATGGTGAGCCTGACGTACGGCGGGCAGGAACTGCTGCAGACCACTCGAGACAGCAACGCCTACCGGATGGGCAGCACGGCCTTGCCGGCACCCCAGTCCGATTGGTCCTGGCCACCTCCCGCCACGGTCGATAGCGAGCCCTATACCGTGCAGCAAGTAGCGGATCACTCCGTTTTACTGATCAGTGATCAGGATCCGGAAACGGGGCTCGTCCTCCAAAAGCGATACCGCCTCGGACCCGATTCCGATATTGGACTGACCTATTGGATCACCAACAAGGGCGACACCATCAGAAAGGTGGCCGCGTGGGAGGTAACCCGATTGCCCTACGCGGGCGCGTTTACCTTCTACAGTGACTCGTTGCGCGTAGAGGGCGGTCCGACTACGACGGTAAGCAGTGAGGATAGCCTGCGGACGATCATTATCGACGACCGGCACGAGGGGAAAATCAAAATATTTGCCGACCTGGATAGTATTCCGGCGACTTACAACTATGGGGGCATTAAACTGGAGAAGCATACGGTGGTGACCGACTTTTACCGCGTAGCTCCCGGTCAGGCACCTCTGGAAATATACCTCGATCGGGCTGCCGGCTTTATCGAATTTGAGCTCCATGGCGATTACCGACGCCTGGCTTACGATGAGACCAGTACCCTGCGGACCAAGTGGGTGGTCGGTAGAGAGTAGCTAGCTGCTGATTTTACCGGGCGTCTGCAGAAAGCGCCAACCGGTACGGTAGGGGAAGACGTCCATGATCTCCCCGGCCAGCAACCGGCGCTTCACGTCGTTCCAGAAGTCGGCGTCGAATATCTCCCCGTGCTGCGCCCGCAGGTAGTCGAGTTGGGCTCCCGGCCGAAGTAGAAAGGCCGGAAACTCTTCGGGAAAGATGTCTTTCGGGCCTACGTAATACCACGGGCGACTCGCCATTTCCTCTTCCGGCGTTCGTGCTTCGGGAATGTGGCGGAAGTTGCAGTCCGTCACGAGCTCTATTTCGTCGTAGTCGTAGAAAACCACCCGATTCACGCGGGTAACCCCGAAGTTTTTCATCAGCAGGTCGCCCGGAAATATATTCGCGGCCGCCAGTTGCTTGATGGCGCGGCCGTAGTCCCGCAGCGCCTTTTGGGCCATGGCTTCGTCCGATTGCTGCAGGAAGATGTTGAGGGGGGTCATCTCCTTTTCGACGTACACGTGCGATATCATCACGTAATCGTCGAGTATCTCCACCTTGGATGGCGCGGTCTTACGAAGTTCCTCCAGGCAGGTTTCCGCAAAGCGTTCCCGAGGAAGGGAAAGCTTCTCGAAGAGATAACTATCGGCCATCCGGCCTACCCGGTCGTGGCGCTTGACCAGGTCGTACTTTTCCTTCACGATTTCCGCACTGACCTGCTTGGGGGGAGCGAAGTGGTCCCGGATAATCTTGAATACCATATTCAGTCGCGGACTGGTGAATACGTACATGACCATACCCGCAATCCCGGGGGCGGATGTAAATACCTCCTGGGGGTCGGTGGCCGTATCCCGGAAGTGACGCAGCAGTTCCCGGTAGAATACCGTCTTCCCGTGCTTCTCGAAACCAATGGCATTATAGAGCTCACTGACCCGTTTACTCGGCATGAAAGTCTGTAGAAAATCGACCATATCACTGGGCACGCTGATATCCGCCAGGAAGTAAGACCGGTGGTAGCTGAAGATGGATACTACCTGGTCGGTTTCCAGCAACAGGGCGTCGATGATAATGCCCCGATCCGGGGGATGCAGGAGGGGGATGATCCACGGATATACGCGGTCCCCTTCCAGGAGCCTGCCCACGATATAGGCTGATTTGTTACGGTAGAATACCGACGTTAGCACCTCCAGCCGTTGACCGCCGCGGGCCTGGTGGGACTCCCAGCGTTCAGCCACGAGCCGGATATCCCGGTTACGGTCTTCCCATTCCACCGTGAAGGGGAACCGGTCCAGCACCTGGTAAATAACCTCCCGTAGCGGCCTTCCGGTGAGTTCAAAATCATAGGTGATCGAGGTCAATCCCTGGTATTCCCTGTAGCTGCCGGTTCGGATGACGAACATGACCGAAGGATCCGCGCCGATGCCGTGGGTATACCGGTAAACGGAATTGAAAAACGTCTCGGCAATATTCCGGGTGTTGAAGTGGGCGATTTCTTCGGCGTAGGCATCCCGCACCTGCCGCCAGAAATCGTCGTCCGGTTGGGTTGTCTCTAACATCAACAGCAAGCTCGCGGTGGTCCGGCCCACTTCCTGCCGGTACAGCGATATCCGGCTAACGGCGTCGGCCTGCGTACCGTGCCAGTCGCGCTGCTCGAAGCGCAGGCGTGCGCGCTTGGTGATGAGCTTGAACCGGTAGTAATAATCCATATACCCCATCAGGATACGGTGGGCCGCTTCGTAGTGAAGTAGGGCGGGGAACGCAGGATTAACGGCTTTCATAGCGGGCTAAAGTAAGTACTCCACCATCTTCTCCCGATTTGCTTCGTGAAATGCGCGCATGACCTTTGGGAATTGATATTCACGGAACAGGGTGGTCAGATCAAAGGGGCGGTTTGCCCGGACAGAACGCTCCAGGTCGTCGAGGTACCGACGGGCGTCCGCCAGGCGCTTTCGCATTTCAGCCTGGTTTTCGGTAGGATCGCCATGACCGGGGATCAGTAGCCGAATGTCTTCTTCGACCAACAGCTTTTCGAAAATACGGAGGGTGTTGCGATAGTGCTCCACTGAGTCGTAGACGTAAGGGAATTCAACGTTGCTCAGGTAGTCACCGGCGATCAGGATACCCCGGCTGCGGTTGTGGACGATAATGGAATCATCGTTGTGTCCGGGTGCCTGGTAAACGGCGTATTCCTCTCTACCCAGCTGCAGAAACCGGACGGCCTCGCCGACCGCTACATCTACGCTAGGGTATTGAATGGGGTACTTGCGCTTGATGTAGTACTGATCATCAAAATCGCGAATCTCTTGCAAGATATCTTCCCGTTTCGGCTGATCGACGAAGGCTTGGGAGGCGATGACCGTGAAATCCGCAAAGCGTCCGTAGCCGATGATGTGGTCGTAATCGGAGTGGGTGAAGAGAAGATAACACGGTCGGTCTTCACTGTACCTGTCCACTTGCTCCCGAATTTTTTCGATCTCCTGGGGCAGCCAGTTTGGATCTACCAGTAGCAAATGATCGGAGCCAATAATCAGGGTGGTAGTGGTACGAAAGAGGGCACTTTCGACGATAAGCGGGTTAGGACTATCTTGATGGTTTATTCTCACCTTAAATGAACGTAGCATGGGCAATACAACCTCCACCGAGCGGCAAATCGAGCAGCTTCGGTCACTGGAGCTAAACCGTCCGGTCCGGATGCTGAACTTGCTACGGTACCGCAAGGTAGCCAAGAACGATACCATCAGTGGGGAAGCGATGTACCAACGATACTTCCAGGCAGCGGCCCCTATACTGGAGCAGTTCGGTGCGGAGGTACTGATGGACGGCCAACCGCTAATGACGCTGGTGGGTAGGGAAGACGAGGAGTGGGACCGGATGCTGATCGTGCGCTATTCGTCTTTGCGGCAGTTCCTTGGAATGGCCCGATCTCCGGGATTCCTGGATATCTCCCAGCAGCGATTGGCTGCGCTGGAGAACCATCGCCTCATTATAATCGGGGAATAGGAGGGGCGCCAACTGGAAGTACCCGAGCGCAGCGAGGGATAACTCCCATACGGTTCGCGAGGTCCACTCGCGATGCACCCAAGCGCAGCGAGGGACCCTTCCACGCCTGCCCTCCTTTCGACCTAGAGCTGATTTTTACTAACCCGCTTACAACCCGAGTGCAACTCGGGAACCATTCAAGCGACGTACCCGAGCGCAGCGAGGGACCCTTCCACGCCTGCGCTTCTTCCGACCAAGGGCTGACTTTACTAACCCGCTTACAACCCGAGTGCAACTCGGGAACCATAGGGCGATGCACCCGTGCGGAGCAATAAAGCTAATTCCTACTGGTCGCTCAGATCGAAAAGCTGTTTCATAGGCACCCATTTCACACCGGCTTCCGCGAAGGGTAGGCGTCGTTGAAAGTGATCCATTAGTGACTCCCACTCCTGGACTTTTTCCCGTGTAGTATTAATTGCGGCGTGACGTTCCGGGGTGTATTGGTCGCTGGTTTCCATCACCATCATCAGGCGATTGCCCGCTCGGTAGATTTCCATACGTAGGATTCCGGCTTCGCGGATGGCTGCGGTTACTTCGGGCCAGCAGTTGCCAGCGGCGTGGTGCGCTTCGTATTCGTCGATCAGTATGGGATCGTCTTTCAGGTCGCAGAGCAGGTAATGTATCACGGGAACCGTTTTAAGGGTGGGGTGGGGCACCCACCACGGCTGGTTGGGGTTCGTGCCAGCGCGTGCTCACCAGCCAACCGTACAGCCCTACGGCCAGGAAACAGAGTAGAGGTAAGATAAAGCTGAAGTTAACCTCCGGCACGCCGAGTATCCGGGTATCGGTGTAGCCATCACCACCCATGTCTAGAATCAGCCCTTGCAGGGTCGGCATCAGCGCGCCCCCCACGATCGCCATAACCAGGAAAGCAGCCCCGAACTTGGCATCCTCCCCCTGGCCTTCCAGTGCAATGCCGTAAATCGTGGGAAACATGATGGACATAAAAAAGCTGACTCCGACCAGCGCGTATAGCCCTACCGGACCCACGACGAATATTGTCATCAGACACATCAATAAGGCCCCGATAGAAAATCCGAAGAGTAACTTACCACCACTCACGAATTTCAGCAGATACGTACCAATCCACCTACCGACCAGGAAAATGATGAGCGCCGATATACCATAGGGAACGGCATCGGCATTCGATATGCCCATGGATTCAGCGTACTGGTAGATGTAGGTCCAGCACATGATCTGAGCACCTACGTAGAAGGTCTGCGCGACTACACCGCCCGCAAACCGGGGTTGACGCCACAGCCGGGCAATGGCGGCCCGTATACCCAGTTTACCCTCGGTTTCCGCTTTTTCGGGCATATTCACTACCAGAAACAGCACGAGCATAGCAATGACCACGAGGCCCAGCAATACGTACGGATCCCGAATAATCTGTAGATCGGCCACCCTTACCGCGGCCTGTTCGGTGGGGGGGAGGGCGGCAAAGGCGTCCGTACCTAGCGCTTCGACCTCTAGTCGGGAAAGGATGAACTGTTTGGCCACGATGAGTCCGCCCAACGCGCCGATCGGATTGAAGGCCTGTGCCAGGTTCAGTCGGCGGGTAGCGGTTGCCTCGGAGCCGAGTGACATGATATAGGGGCTCGCGGTGGTTTCCAGGAACGCCAGTCCGAAGGTGAGGATGTATAGGGACAAGAGAAAAAAGCCGTAGCTCTGCAGGGAGGCGGCAGGGTAGAAGAGCAGGGCACCGGTCGCGTAGAGCGCCAGCCCGATGATGATGCTCTTTTTGTAGGAATACTTCTTAGCGAAGATAGCCGCGGGGAGCGCCATGGTGAAGTAGCCGAAGTAAAAGGCAAACTGCACCCAGGAGGCACGGAAGTTATCGAGATCGAGTACCTTCTTGAAGGCCGACACCATCGGGTTGGTGATGTCATTGGCGAATCCCCACAGTGCGAACAGAGAGGTAACGATGATAAAGGGCAGCAGAACGGATCGACTGACGACAGCGGGCTGATCGGGCATATTTATCCGGGTTGGGAGAGCAATGCCCGGTCCAGGTGAACGTATCCGCCATCCACGAACACATACTGCCCGGTCGTGTGGGAAGAGAGGTCGGAGATGAGAAAGAGGGCGGTGTTGGCGATCTCCTCCGGCGTGGTCATTCGCTGACCGAGGGGTATTTTTTCGTTTATCGACTGCAATTTTTGCGCTCCGTCATGTAGGCTGTCGATCCACGTCTCGTAGGCCGGGGTATAGCATTCCGCGATGATGATGGCGTTGCACCGCATATTGTGCGGAACGAAGTCTACGGCCCATTCGCGGGTTAGGGCCAGTACACCTCCCTTACTGGCCGCGTAACCGGATGTATCGCCCTGGCCGGTCAGGGCGACCTTCGAGCCGATGTTGAGGACATTGCCCTGGCTGGCCTTCAGGTAGGGAAAACAGTAC
>JBASAV010000196.1:0-3760 GCA_049650785.1 Lewinella sp.
GCCGGGGCTTCTATCAGGACTACCTCAATCAACTGAACGCCATCGACCGGTCGGCACTAGCCGCCACGGATCAGGTGAGCTACGATGTGCTGAAGTGGGAACTTAACATCGCGCTGCAGGGGGCGGACTTCACCACGGAGTTGCTACCCCTCGACCAGTTCACCGGTCCCCACCTGATGATCGGCCAATTGGCCAGCGGGCAGGGTGCCCAACCCTTCGAGACGGTGGAGGATTACGACAACTGGCTGGCCCGCGCGGAGGACTTTGCCGTGATGATGGATACCGCCCGGGTAAATATGGAAAAGGGGGCCGCTGAAGGCTATCTGCTGCCCCGCTCCCTGGCCCTCAAACTACTGCCCCAACTGGAATCGATGGCCGCCGAACCGGTGGAGGAGCACCTCTTCTACGGGCCGGCTACCATGATTCCGGATTCATTCCCTACGCAGGATCGCGAGCGGTTAGAAGGAGCTTTCCGGGGCATGGTGGGGCAGCGTATGATCCCCCTGTTCACTGATCTGGCATCCTACGTCCGCAATGAATACGTACCCCAGGCCCGGGAAACCAGCGGTATCGACGCCGTGCCGAACGGAAAAGCCTACTACAATCACCTGATCAAGCTGTATACGACGACCGACATGACGGCCGATGAGGTCCATGAGCTTGGGCTGAGTGAAGTGGCGCGCATTCGCGAAGAAATGGAGAGCGTGAAAGCGGAGGTCGGCTTCGAGGGAGACTTGCAGGCCTTCTTCGACTACGTGCGTACCAATGCCGACCTGATGCCCTTCGACGAGCCGGAGGAAGTGATCGCCAATTTCGAGGCCATTCACGAGCGGATGCAACCCCAGCTCGAGCGACTGTTCAATAACACTCCGAAGACCGAATTCGAGGTACGGCGAACGGAGGCCTTCCGGGAGGCGAGCGCCTCGGCCGAGTATAATCCCGGCAGTCAGGACGGCTCGCGCCCGGGGATCTTCTACGTACCCATCCCAAGCGTGGAGGAATACAACGTTTTCAGTGATGAGGACCTGTTTCTGCACGAAGCCATTCCCGGTCACCACTACCAATTCAGTCTGCAACAGGAAAATGAGTCCCTGCCGGCCTTCCGGCGCAACCTCTGGTACAGTGCCTACGGGGAGGGCTGGGCGCTCTATTCCGAAAGCCTGGGTAAGGAACTGGGCCTGTATGAAGATCCCTTCCAATACTTCGGTATGCTGAGCGCGGAGATGCACCGGGCAATCCGCTTGGTGGTAGATACCGGCCTGCACAGCAAAGGCTGGACCCGCGAGCAAGCTATCCAGTACAGCCTGGAGAACGAAGCCGAGGGGGAAGCCAGCATCGTCGCCGAGATCGAGCGGTACATGGCCATGCCCGCCCAGGCGTTGAGCTATAAGGTCGGCCAACTCAAGATCCGCGAACTGCGGGCCCGCGCCGAAGAAGCTCTGGGTAATGAGTTTGACATCAAGGCCTTCCACGACCTGGTACTCGAAGGTGGCTGCTTACCCCTTGCGGTGCTGGAAACGAAGGTGGACGAGTGGATTGCGGCGGCGTAGCTTACTTTTTAGCGAGGCCGGCGGCCCGTTCCATCAGTCCGATCATCTCGCCCCGGTAGCCGTTGGGATCCTCCCCGCGGGCGGCACGTGCCCGGGTCATGCAATCCGGATAATTGGCTGCGCCCCGGTGCTCGCTTTCACGGAGAAGCATGGCAAACTCGGCTACGGCCGCTGCCCAGTTCAGGTTGTCACTGGCGGATGTTTCCGTGGCGTTGACCTTCGTCGTCAGCTCGCGGGAATAGCCCCCTTCGGGCGCCTTGTAGCGAATGCGTAGTTCCGCCAACTCCTCGCTCCTGGCAGTTCCGGGAATGATCTCATAGAGTACGGTCACCCGGTGACCGGCCCCAATTTCTCCGGCGTCCTTGGTGTCGTCGTCGAAGTCTTCTGCGTTCAGCAGGCGATTCTCGTAACCGATCAGGCGATAGGCCGCTACCGCCTTGGGGTCAAAGGCGAGCTGGACCTTCACGTCTTTCGCTACGGTGACCAGCGTGCCCCCAAATTCTTCGATGAGGGTTTTCTTGGCTTCCAGCAGGCCATCGATGTAGGCGTGATTGCCGTTGCCCCGGTCGGCCAGCTCCTGCATAGTGCCACCCTGGTAATTTCCTCGTCCGAAGCCCAGTACGGTAAGATAAACGCCGCTTGTCCGCTTCTGCTCGATCAGATCAACCAGCGCGTTTTGGCTACTGGTCCCGACGTTGAAATCTCCGTCGGTGGCCAGGATAATGCGATTGTTTCCGCCGGGAATAAAGTGCTCCTCGGCCGTAGCGTAGGCCAGTTTAATGCCGGCACCCCCTGCGGTGCTGCCCCCGGCCGAGAGTTCGGAGATGGCATCCCGAATGACGCTTCCTTGATCGCCCGGGGTAGGGGGAAGTACCAGGCCGGCTGCTCCGGCGTATACGACGATGGAGATTCGGTCCTGCGGACGTAACTGATCCACGAGTAAGAGCATGCTCTTCTTAAGCAGGTCGAGACGGTCCGGGCCCTGCATGCTGCCGGATACATCGAGCAGGAAGACGAGATTGGCCGCAGGGAGGTCGTCCCGTGAGATGTCCTTTGCCCTTATAGCTACCCTCAGAATCTGGTTTTCCGGATTCCAGGGACATGCACCGGTTTCCGTATACAGGGCAAGGGGTTCATCGCCAGTGGGAGCGGGGTCGTCGTAGTTAAAGTAATTGATCATTTCCTCGCTTCGTACGGCATCGGCGGGCGGCAGCGAACCTTCTTCTATGAACCGGCGCACATTAGCGTAGCTGGCGCGGTCGACGTCGGTGCTTAGGGTGGATATCGCTTGCTTGTTGGTTTGTACCCACCCGTTTTCCTCTATAGAGTTGTACTGTTCGGGGCGTCCGTAATCGTACGGCGCAGCCGGGGCGGAGTAGTACTGATTGTTAAGGGAGCCCATAGCGTCGTGCTTTCGCCGTTGGCTGTATCCCATGACAATCACTTCTTTCAGTTTGTCCTCTGCTGGCTGCAGGCTAATACGCCCCAGCGAATCGCCCGGACTTGCGTTTATCGTTCGCGTTTCGTAGCCGACGTAGGAGAAAACCAAGCGAAGCTTCCCCGACTCCGATGCCGCGGTGATGGAGAACCGGCCGGCTATGTCGGTAACCGTACCGATCGGGGTTGCGGCTAGGAGGACGTTCACGCCGACCAGTGGGTCGTCAGTCTCCGCATCCACCACCTGGCCGGTAATGGGGCCGGACTGGGCGGCCAGCAAAAGGGGGAGGGAAAATAGCAGGAGCAGTAAGGGGCGCATAGGGAGGCGGTTTGCCTAATTGATGCACCCGAACCGGATATTGCACAGATCTACCCGGGATTATTCTCTTGGCGCCTAGGTTTCTCGGCCTGGCGGGCGCTCGACCTTTGATTATGTATGCTGGCCGCGAAAATCCCAGGTCGAGACTTTTTAGGTCGAGGGATGATATGAGCTTCTCGGCTTGGCAGGCGCTCGACCTCGGACTATCCCCTTCAATTCAACTTCACCGGCTCCCCAAAACCCAGCTCGCTAAGCCGGGGAAGCTGGGTTTCGGCGTCGCCTACAATCAGCCAGATCATACGCCCGGGTTGCAGGTAAGTGGAGGCGAGCTGGCCGATCCGGTCACGGGTCATGCCGCGTACCACCGCCTCCCGGTCGGACAGGTAATCGACGTCCCAGCCGTACGCACTCAGGTCTTCGAGGATGCCCAGCTTGGCGCCGGCCGTTTCGAAGG
>JBASAV010000197.1:0-5232 GCA_049650785.1 Lewinella sp.
CAACAGGATCGGCCCGCAATTTACGCAATCTCCCGACCAGCGAGTCTATCGTGTGCCCCACCATACTAAGCCGGAAGAGAAACGACCGAAGGTATTCCCTATATGCAGAGAGAAATTATGTGACCGCCATAGACTTAAAGCGTCACAATGACACGTTATACCCTTTACCAGACCCTCATGAAGCATTAGATATTGATATGAACCTTGACCCTAGTACCCGCACACATTACCTGTTACACCGTGATCTTTTACGCGCCAGCGGCATACAAATCGACATCGAGTTCCTGATTGCCCACCGTATTGGTTTACGGGTGCAACAGGTTGAAAACCTGGATGCCCTTTCATCACCGGCCGAACTTCACGATCGGGCGATGGCCATATTCCGTTTCCACCCTTACTCTCCGGTGGTTCGCGTGCTGCCCCCGTCAACGGGTGTTTCCACGGCGTTCTGAATAGATCGATTGCCGGATGACTTACCTTTGAGGCCTCATGGCGCTCACCGGCATTCTACCTCCTCTTCTCTTTAGCCTGGCCTTTCTGGTTCCGGCCTATTGGTTGTGGCAGCGAGGTCGCAAGGGAATCGCACTTATTCCTGCGTGCACCGCCCTACTGCTTACCGGCACGACCCTGACAATTTATTGGCAGGCCACCCAGCACCGGCAAGCCAGCTACGACCTGAAGGTGCTGTCCGAAGCGCTTCGGCGCGACGATCTGTACGGTGACGCCGACCTACGCGAGGCGGAGGAGACGCTGTTTTTCTTTTCCGCAGCCTCCCAGGCATTGTACCGCGGACTCACCCACGTGCCAGATACCCTGGGCACGACCGATAGCCTGCTGCGTCGCATGGCCGCCTGGACCATTGACCGGAGAAATCTGCCCCAGTGGCGGACCGGATCTGACTGGGATCACGAGGTTTTCTTTCTGGCGCACGCCGGCATCATCCTCGGTCACTACCAATTGACGACCACCGACGAAACCTACGCCCCCTATTTCCGGCGTATCGGGCGCTACCTCGGCGAGCGGCTGCACCGCGGTCACTACAAACACCTGGGTAGTCACGCCGATGAGAACCTGCTACGGCCAGCCGATAATGCCGCCGCGATCTACGCGCTCAGTTTGTACGACGAATACTACGGAGAAAGGCTGGCCGACGTGACCCGCCGGGAATGGACAAACTACATCGACAAGGAGCTCCACTACGCCGAAAGCCGCCTGCCGTGTGCCGCCTTCACCCCCACCAACCGCTGCCGTATCGAACCCAGTGCCGCCGCGACCGGCCTGTACATCGCCTACCGGGCGGCCGCCGCGCCGGGGGAAGTCAAGACGGACATACCGTACCGCGAGTGGCTTCATTACTTCAAGCGCTTCAGCGGGAACCCCTTCAGTTTGTCGGTCCGGCCCAACATGCGCAAAGGTGAGGTAGCCCGCTTGTGTAACTCCGGACTCGCCCCGCTGGAATGCGGCCAGTACGAGGAGGCGATTGGCCTGTGGGCCGCGGCGGAGTATAACGGTGGCTACACGCACTTCCGACTGTTCAGCCAGTACGTATTCGAGCGCTGGTTCGGCACGCCGGTAGACTACGGCGCGATGCGGCCGGCACGTCGGGTAAAGGAATTGACCACCGTTGCCCTGCGTACCATCGGGGAGACAATTTGAACCAATGCGGGGCAAAGGCATTACCTAACAAATTTTAACGATGCCCAACGATTTTGACGTCATCATCATCGGCTCCGGAGCCGGTGGAGGTACGATTGCCTACACACTCGCCGACACGGGTAAAAAGATCTTGATTCTCGAACAGGGCACTTTCCTCCCCCGAGAGAAAAATAACTGGGAACCCGAATTCATTTTCGGCGAAGATGGATACAAAGCAGACGTGCGTTGGGAAGGACCGGATGGCGAAGACATCCGGCCGGTCGTATACTACAACGTAGGTGGCAACACCAAGATGTACGGCGCGCTCCTGCACCGGCAACGACCGGAAGACTTTGAAGAGCAACAGCACAAAGGCGGCACCAGCCCGGGATGGCCCGTCGGTTACGATGAATTCGAGCCGTACTACATGATGGCCGAACACGTCATGAAAATCCATGGTAACCGCGGAGAAGATCCCACCGAAGGCTGGCACAGCGGTCCCTTTCCCTTCAAGGCGTTTCCGCACGAGCAACGCATCCAGGAGGTAGCCGACAAACTAGCCGGTATGGGTCTTCGCCCCCACCATTCCAACCTGGCCCTGAACCGGGATATCGACGAGCCCTGGCGCCGTCCCTGCATCGCCTGCAATACCTGCGATCCCTTTCCCTGCATGGTACATGCCAAGTCGGACGCCGAAACGGCCCTGGTACGCCCCGCCCTCAAGCACGACAACGTGACGCTGTGGACGGGGGCCCACGTTGAAAAACTCGTGGAAGAAAAGGGGAAGATCACCCGCATCGAAGGCACCCGCGACGGCAAGCCTATGCGCCTTTCTGCCGATCTGGTGGTGGTCAGTTGCGGAGCTATCCAAACCGCCGCCCTGCTGCTACGGTCCAAGGTGGCTAACTCCTCCGACCAGGTGGGACGCAACTTTACGAAGCACAACCAGAGCGGTATTTCCGCCATGGATTACGATAATCCCAACCCGACGATCTTCCAGAAGACACTGGGGGTCCACGACTTCTACCACGGCAGTCCCGAACACCCCTATCCGCTCGGCACCATCCAGCTCACGGGCAAGGCGCACTGGACCCGGATCATGGGCGATTACGCGCACCTTGATATTAAGGAGGACAGGGCGAAGGAAGTACAGAAGTATGCCGTGGACTTCTGGTTTACCAGTGAAGACCTGCCCGACGCCAATAACCGGATCGAGTGGACGGACAAAGGCATCAAATTCAACTACCGGCCCAACAACCGCGAGAGCCACTACGAATTCATGGACTACTTCCAGGAAAAGTACCTCAAGCCCCAGGGATTCACTGACTTTATGCGGTCTACCAAAGGATTGGAATTCACCTGGCACCAGGCCGGTACCGTGCAGTTCGGTAACGACCCCAAAAAGAGCGTCCTCGACCCCAACTGCAAGGCCTGGGACCTGGATAACCTCTACGTGGTAGACGCCAGTTTCCAACCGAGCCAGGGAGCGACCAATCCGACGCTCACCATCGTGGCTAATGCCATTCGGGTAGGCGAGCACCTGCGCAAGGAGTGGTTTGCCACTGACGGCGTGTCCCTGGATGACTACCCCCTGTCCGATCCCTATATGGCCGACATTGCCAACGCCAACGTGGACGCCCCGACCTATAAAGCGGGCGACGAGGAAAGCTGGGGCGCCTAAAAACAAACATTCCCGCCTTTTTAGATTTTGGTAACCAAACTGTCGGCAACTCCCAACACTGGAGGCCGTCCGCTTGCGTTATCCCCCCACGGCCTATCTTGCCGTGCCTTAGATGTGACACTATGATTTTGAAACGCTTTTTACTGCCCGGGCTACTGCTTTTCGTATTATCCCTACGGCTTCCCGGTCAGGCTACCACGGTTTATACCGAAGCCTGGCGCACCTACAAGCAGGCCGAAGACCATCGCCAGAAGAACTTACTCGATAAAGCCAAACGTGAATACGAGGAGGTAGCCACGATGCTGCTCCCCGTACACGAGCCCGAGGCGGAACTGCTGCGCGTGCAGGCCGAACTCTACGTCGCCAAACTCGCGGTCCGCTTAGGTAACAGCGACGGAGAAAAACTGATCCTGGACTTCGTCCGTCGCTATCAGCCGGACCCCATCGCCAACACCGCCTTGTTGGAGATCGCCAACTATTACTTCGATGAAAACAACCTGGATAAGGCCATCGAGTATTACCTCATGGCGCCACGTGATATGATGACTTCGGAGGAGCAGTCGCAGGTGAATTTCCGCCTGGGCTACGCCTACTTCGTTCAGAAAGACTTCGATGAAGCCAAGCGCTACTTTCAGTTCAGCCGCAACGTACAGGGTGAGTATTACTACCCGACCAACTACTACCTCGGTATCATCCAGTTTTTTGAGGGCAATTACGACCTCGCCGCCGAGCAGTTTGAGATCGCGGAGAAGGACCCGCAGTATGCGGATTACATCCCCTACTACCTGGCCCAGATCTACTTCGCCCAGCGTCGCTACGACGAATTGATCGCCTACGCCGCCCCCCGGGTGGAGAACGGCGGATCGAGTATGCGGAACCGTAGCGAGATGGAGCAGTTGCTCGGTCAGGCGTACTTCGAGCGGGGAGACTACGCCGCTGCCCGCCCCCTCCTGGAAAGTTATGCCCAGGGCAACCGTCGACTACGCGAAGAAGAGCTCTTCCAGCTGGCCTTTGCCCAGTACCAGACGCAGGACTACGATCTCGCCAAGGAAACCTTCCAGGAAGTTTCGCGCCAGGATACGGAGATTGGCCAGAGCGCCAACTTTTACCTGGGTGATATTGCCCTGCGCCAGGGTGACGGCGTTGGGGCCCGCTCGGCCTTCGCGGCGGCCAGCCGGCAGAACTTCGATCCTGAAATGCAGGAAGAAGCGCTGTTCAACTATGCAAAACTGAGCTACGAACTGGGTTACCCGGCCGATGCTATCACCGCCATTCAACAACTTCCCCAGACGAGCTCCTTTTATCCGCAAGGGCAACGGCTGCTGGCGGATGTTTTCACCACGACACAGGACTTCGCCCAAGTACTGACCATCCTGGATGGCATGCCCAACCGCTCGCCCGAACTGGACGAGGCTTACCAGCGGGCCGCCTTCATGCGCGGTTTGCAGTTGCTCGGGCAGGGGGAACTCGTGGAATCGAAATCGCTCCTCGAAAAGAGTCTCCAACGTCCGGTCAATAACACCCACCGGGCCCAGGCACTGTACTGGTTGGCCGATCTGGCCAACCGGCAGGAAGATTACGCTACGTCCATCAACCTGACCAACCAGTTTCTGACCCTCGCCCGGTCCGTAGAAGGCCTGCCCCCGCAGTCCTCCCTCTACACGGCCAATTACCTGCAGGGGTATAATTACCTGAAGCAAGACAACTACGCCTCGGCACTGAATTACTTCACGGCCGCGGTAGAAGGCATCGAGCGTAATCTTCCCTACATCACGGACACGGACGTCCGCGAGCGGGTACTGGGCGACGCCGTCCTACGGGCGGGCGATGCTTATTTCTCCCGCAACCAGTACGACCTGGCAGCCCGCTTCTACGACGACGCGATCCAACGGCAGACCATCGGTTTCGTATACGCC
>JBASAV010000198.1:0-6662 GCA_049650785.1 Lewinella sp.
GCCCCCATCAGCGCCATCAGAAACAACAAGCCGGCGAAGTAGGCTAACATAGGCAGGAGTACGCGCTTCCGCGGATCGCGGGAGGGTTGTTTGCCGGCCCGCACACCCAGAAAAACCATGACGGCAATACCCAGGGCACAACCTGCCATGGTGAGGTAGAGATCCTTCAGACCGGGATTAAAGACATAATTCTCCATGGTCTATTTGCCGGTCGTTGCCTGCTGTTGCAGCACACCTTCCATCACTTCCGCCAGCTGATCAGCGCCAATGCGCTTGCTGACGATGTTCTTATCCTTGTCCAGCAAGAAAATGGAGGGTGTAGATTGAATATCGTACGCCTTGTAGAATCGCTGATAGGGGTCCGCTACCTGGATCCAGTCGCCGGTGCCCTGCTCGTCGACGTAGTCCCAGCAATCGCCGATCTCTTCCGCACCTTTTGTGCATACCGAAAAGATCTTAACGTCGGCGTCGGCGTATTTTTCGTAGAACTCCTTCATGTGGGGAGTAGACTTTTTGCAGGCCGGACAGTCATACCGCCAGAAATAGAGAACGGTGTATTCCGCCTCTACATCGTGCAGATTGATCGGCGTACCATCGCGGCGGGTCATGTTGAGATCAGGAGCCTGCTTCCCGATCAGAAGCGGTTGCAGCCGGTCGGCGTTGTCCACCATCTTGGCTACTTGCTCTTCATCGGACCAGTAGGCCTTTCCGTTGCGGTAGTAGTTGTCGACCATATGGACATAGAGAGCATCCATTCCCACGAGTTTACTGGTGGCCGCCTCGTTGGTGTAATGCACCACCAGCATTCGGTAGGCCTCGGACTGTGGGTCCAAGCGATCCATCACCTGGTCGACGGCCGCGGCGAGGGTATCCGGGTGGCGAACCTGCAGGGAGTTGACGAAGTAGTCGACGCGGCTGAACAGAAATGGAGTCCGAACGACGCGGGGATCACTTAAATTTAATCCATCGAAGTAATGATCCTGTAGCCAGCGCCACTGCAGGCGTTTCCTTTCCTCGCCGTCGGTGACGTCCGCGAAGGACGGGGGCTCGGGCGATTGGTTAAACTTAATAATGGCGGTTACGAAGGCTTCCGGCTCCCGTTCGATGAGCGCCTGCTGATACTGCTTCACCTGCGCATCTATAGCCACGAGCTGTTCTTGTGCCCGAGCCGCGAGTTCTGGATTGGCGGTGGAATCCGTGAGGGTTTGCCGGAGGGGAGCGCTTTCTTCCTGCTTCTGCCGAATGAAGGTGAGGTATTCGTAGAACAGCTCATTCTGCCGGTCGCCTTCCACTTTGACATTAGCCAGATCGGCCGTACTGGTCGATAGCGTAAAGTCCTGATCGTCGTCGTGACTTACCAGCACCTCGAAGTAGTTATTATCCGGGGAAAGTACGACCAGGTAGATGCCGGGCTTCAAGGCGCCGGTGTCCGCCGAAAAGATGTAGGCACCTTTATCATCCCTGAAAGCCGTATCCACGATGTACTGCTTGTCCATCATGTAGTACCCCAGGGTGAGGATATCTTCTTCGTAGCCGTCTATGTTAACCGCAATGCGGTAGGAGTCAGCCTCCTGAGCGGAGAGACCGGCGGCGAAGAAAAAGGTAAGGAGCAGAGTAAGCAGGCGAAAATTCATCACGGCGGTTTGGGGTCACAAAAGTAACGAAAAGCAAGCGGGCCGGGGTATATCGGACCGGGTCTGGACCGAACACGATCGGCGGCGCCATCGTTGCAAAGACGTCCGGGCAACCGGCTTTTTAGTAAACTATTAACCAAAACATCATGCGAACCTTCACCGCATTTACCGGAATCTCTCCCGAAAACTCCCAGTACCGTAATACCGATCACCTCTTCGACCTGGAGCGGAAACGGATGTACGGCAACCAAACCATCAACCGCGACTACGAAGTAAGTGTACCCGGCGCCAACATTACCGAACTGACCGACAACGATAATGGGGGGTACCTCATCGAATTGGCAGCTCCCGGCTACGAACGCGACGATTTTCACATCAGCGTCCACAAAGATGTGCTGACCGTAAAGGGGGAGCAGCATGAAAGCCGCCGCCGTACGCACGACTCCTACAGCCGCCGCGAGCACAATTATCACACCTTCAGCCGCAGTTTCACCATTCCGGAAACGGCCGATGAGGATAATATCACCGCCAATTACCGCAACGGTATCCTGGAAGTAAAAGTCCCCACGCTTAAACCAGTAGAGCAAACCACCGCGCCCCGGCGTATCCAGGTAGGCTCCTAACGAATCAAACGTTCTTCGTAACCGTTACTTACTGACGGCTACGGGTGAATACGAAAACGGTTATAATACTCCAGCGACTCCAGGATCACCTCCGGGGTCGCTGTTTTATTTACCACGTGCTGCCCCGGGGCCTCCAACAGGGTGAAGTTTATGCGGTCGTCGTCGTTCTTCTTGTCCTGTCGCATCAGATCGATCATCGCCGGAAACCCATCCTCCGGCACTTGGGGATGGCCGTACAACCTGATGAGGTAGGAGGTAATTGATCGGAGATCATTCTCCGACAGCAGGCCTTCCCGGTAGCTCAGCCAGGACTCGCACACCATGCCGATGGCAATTGCCTCGCCGTGTAAGAGCCGGTTTTCACCGTTGAGTTGGTAGGATTCTACGGCATGTCCAACCGTGTGGCCGAAGTTGAGTGCCTTGCGTGCCCCCTTTTCGAAGGGGTCTTCCAGTACGATCCGCCGTTTGATGTCCACGCTACTGCCGATTAAGTCGGACCAATTACTGGTGTCTATCTTTTCCAGCGCCGATAGTCTTTCCCACTCCCCCCGGTCTGCGATCAGGGCGTGCTTAATTATCTCCGCGTAGCCCGACCGGACCTCCCGATCGGGAAGGGTTTCCAGAAACAGGGGATTCACCCAAACCGCCGCGGGATTGGCGAATAAGCCGATGCTGTTTTTGACCTCGTAAAAGTCAATGCCCAGTTTGCCCCCCACACTGGCGTCTACCTGGCTGAGTAGCGTCGTCGGTATTTGCACGAAATCCATTCCGCGCTTGAAGGTCGAGGCGGCAAAGCCACCCATGTCTCCGATGACGCCGCCACCGAGATTGAGGCAGCACCACCGGCGACCAACCCCGGCCTTGAACATCTCCTCCCAGATAAACCGACAGGTATCTAAATGCTTGAATCGTTCCCCGGGCGGAACGGTGATCCTGGCTACCGTTTCGTGCGTCAGGAACGGCTCGATCAGAGGTAAGCAATCTCGCTCCGTATGCTCATCCATCAGGATGACCCATCCGGCATAGTTACGCGACCTGAGCCACGTGAAGTGATCTGCTGAAATGGGTGCGATACGGATCTGGTAGTCCTCGCCTACGTCAAGCGTCATGGTAAGAAGGGTGGTGGCCCGCAATACTACACCACGGGCGGCAGAAAAGGGGAAGTGGCCGGCGATTGTTTACCAGCGTTTACCGATCTGCAGATTGATGAACAAGCTGAGGAAAAGCGGGCTATTGGTGACCCCGGGGGTCAGTTCGCTCTCGACCATGATATCGGTATTTCCCAGAAAGTAATCCGCCATGATACCGGCCTCCAGGCTTTTGGCGGTTTCGTCGTAAGCACCGAACCCAAAGTGGGTAGCAAATTTGGCGTGGACACCTGGCCGCAGCCCGATCTCATCCAGGCCGACGGTCCAGGCACTGGCGCCGAAAACATTGACTTGGTTGCCAATGAAAACATCCAGGTTATCGCCGGTGTAGCGAACGTCCATCGGGGCGGCATCGGCCTGTTCGATTTCCAGATAGTAGGGCTTGAGTATACCGAGCGAGGGACCGAACTCGTACGAATAGCCGATGGCTACCCCACGCTCCCGTGCTTTCTCGGAGAGAAACTTCTTGACTCCGAATCCCAGTCGAAGGGCGTAGAGCTGGTTTTGCTTGCCGAAGACGTACGCCCGGCTTACGCGGTTACTGACGATATTGACGCGGTCGGGGTTTTCCCTCCGCTCCCGGCTGTGCCGGATATCCCCGAAGGTGAGCGTCCAGAAGCGGGTCTTATCGTAGGTCACCAGGCGCCCGCTACGGACTCCAACGAAAAAATTTCGTGGCGTAGCGATGGCTGCATTGAAGGTCAACTCATGGTCGTAGACCACTCCTATCGATTTGGCGTCGTAGATATTCCGATCCCCTGGCAGTTGCTGCTGCGCACTCAGCGAAAGTCCGATAAAGCAACAGCCCAGAAGTAGAAGTCGGTACATAGTTAGGAATATATAGCGAAATACAGCATTGCCGGTCGCTTTGTTGATTCCGGCTACCTTTAGCGAACCGAAATGTCGTAAAGCTTGTCCTCACCGCCCGAGATCACCATAAAAACTGCCATTCGCCATCCGCGGCTACGCTACGTGCTCCGGGTGGTTGGCGATGATCTCGGCTACCGCTTTCGCTTCTACAACGACCGTAGCGTGTTTGACCGTGCGGAGCCGGCCTATCTTATCAGTTACGGGGAGAGGGGGGACCATAACCTACCGGCCCACCCCCTGCTGTCCGGCAAAGACTACGATTTCAGTCGCGAAGCGGAGGACTTTGTCACCGACGATCGAGGCAGGGTAACAATTTGCCAGACTCCGGATGGGCCGGACCTGCTCGCCGCTGTATTCTTTTGCCTGTCACGTTATGAAGAATATCACGACTTCACCGCAGACAACCACGATCGCTTTCCGGCCTCCGCCAGCCACGCCCGGCGATTTGGCTATCTGGGCCGCCCCGTAGTCAGGGAATGGACGGCCGCCCTGGGTACTCAACTGACTACGTGGTTTCCTGGACTACCCTCACCCAAGGTCCGGCCGTTGCGTTTCGAGCCTACCTACGACATAGATCTGCTCTGGGCTTATCAACACCGGGGATGGCGGGGTTACGCCAGCGGACTGCGGGACCTGGCAAGGGGGAAGATTAAGCGTTGCGTAGCCCGTTTCACCACGGCAGCAGATGATGATCCCTACCAGACGCTCCCGTTCCTCGAATCGCTGCACCATAAGTACCAGCTCCAGCCCACTTACTTCTGGCTGGTATCGGACCGATCCCTAAGCGAGGATGCGAACCCCTACCCCATTCCGGAGCGCCAAACGGAATGGATCATCGCCTTGTCGCAGACAGCCATGGTGGGTATACACCCCAGTTATGCTTCTAACGAACGACCGTCGCTAATCGAAGAGGAAAAGGATCGCCTGGAGGCGATTATCGGAAGTCCGGTTACCCATTCCCGACAGCACTTTCTAAAGGTGCGCTTCCCGGAAACGTATCAACAGTTACTGCGCCACGGTATACGTGCCGACCATACCATGGGCTACGGAGACGGAATCGGGTGGCGGGCCGGCACGAACTTACCGTTTCCGTGGTACGACCTGGAGCATGAAAAGGAGACGCGCCTCACCGTTCACCCCTTCGCGGCAATGGATGTAACCCTGCGTAAATACCTGGATTTGTCGGCGGCCGAAGCGGAGGCAGAGATTCTCTCGCTGGCCGGTGCGGTGTCTCCGTACGGGGGACCCTTTGTTCTACTGTGGCACAACAGCAGCTTTGCACCGGCATTCGGATGGACGGGCTGGCGGGAGATGTACGAACGATTAGTACACGCCCTAGCCAGCGAGTAGGTGGTACATACTAAAGGGCTTAGTCCAGCTTTAGCAGGTCAGACACGCCGGGTACGCGGGCCACATTGAATCCTTCGGCGAGTTCGTAGCCGGATTCCCGACCTAAGCTGCGCGCTTTGGCAAAGAGAAAGTCCATAAAATCTTTCCCACTGATGGGCGTCGAGGCCTCGTGAAAATAATCACTGGGATTGTGGTCGTTAAACTGCGATTCGTAACAGTTAATGGCCTCCATTTTTTGGTTGAAGTACGGCGTGATATCGACCACCAAATCCGGCTTCCGGTTCCGGTCCTGAATGTAATGGTAAACTGCTTCGGGTCGCCACTTCTGCTGCGGCTTGCCCTCCAGGTTTTTGGTTTCAATCTTGGACAGGCCGCTGTAGTAGCAGGCATCGGCAATAATACCGGCACTTCTTCCGTGGTCGGGATGGCGGTCACTCAGGGCGTTAGCCAGTACGATCTCCGGCTGACAGTCGCGAATCGCGGTGATGAGCTTACGGATCGTTGCCTCATCGTGCTGAATAAACCCGTCCGGTAAATCAAGGTTTTCCCGAAACTTTGCTCCTAACTTAGTCGCGGCGGCGAAAGCCTCGCGGGTGCGGATTTCTGCATTGCCCCGCGTACCGAGCTCCCCGCGGGTAAGGTCGAGCAGGCCGAAGGTGTAACCCATATCGGCGTGGCGCAGCAACGTACCGGCACAACTCAGTTCCACATCGTCGGGGTGAACGCCGATGGCCAAAATATCTATCTTCATGGTTTGCCGGGGTGTATTGAAAAAGGCTAAACCCCTCAGTTGAGGAGTAGTTTAGGTTTCCGCCCTTCGTGCCCGCCCCTTCGAACGCGCCCGACAAGCTATTACCGGGGCGACATACCGACTCCTGCGAGAGTGCGCCCACGAACTTACATCAATACCTCACAGTTATAGTCGGAACATTATATACACGATGCCAAGACATTTACTCCGTTGCACCGTCCTAATGGCGGCAATATCCCTTCTTTCTCAATGTGCAGACTATAACATTCACGAAGCTCCCCTGGAA
>JBASAV010000199.1:0-2016 GCA_049650785.1 Lewinella sp.
GGGCAAAGATGCGTTCGTGGAGTTCCTCCGGGATACCCTCTCCGTCGTCACTTACTTCGAGATTCATCTTGGTTCCTTCCCGCCTCAGCCGAAGGGTGATCTGCCCGCCTTCCTGCGTGAATTTGAAGGCATTGGCCAACAGGTTGTAGATCACCTTCTCCAGCTTCTCCCGGTCAAAACTCATTGGATACTCCTCCTGATCGGTTACAAATCGCAATTGCTTACCGCTGGTGGCAGCATACGCCTGGAAGGCTGCTATGATATCCCGACAGAAGGCAACCATATCCTGTCCTTCCAGTCTGAGGGGATCGCTTTGCCCGTTGAACTTGCGAAAGCTGAGCAGTTCATTTACCAGTCGGAGGAGCCTGCGGGAGTTGTTTTCTACCGTGAGCAAGCGTTTGGCCGTAGCTCCTGTCACTTCCCCGTTGCGTCGTACGGATTCCAGCGGACCCAGCATGAGGGTGAGGGGGGTCCGCAGCTCGTGCGTGATGTTGGTAAAGAACCGGAGTTTGGCCTGGTGGATGGCTTCCTGCTGCTCCTTATTCATCTCTTCCTGACGCAGGCGGTGCTGGAGGTAAGCATGACGCAGGATCGCGGCCAGGATGAATCCGCCAAGCAGCGCATAGGCCAGGTAGGCGTACCAGCTACGCCAGGGCGGCGGAAGTACCGTGATGGCCAACTCGCGTTCGACGTAGCGGTCCTCCCGGCCGTCTCCGGAAAACCGGACACGAAAGCGATAATCACCGGCATTTTGGAGGGTATAACTCACCGTCGTGCGTCCCTGGCCATTGATCCAGTCCTCGTCCAGTCCCTCCAGCTTATAGGCAAAACGGTAGTGATCGGTGGCCAAAAAATCCAGCGGGGCAAAGGACAGACTGAAATTTGCGTTATCGTAGGGCAGCGTTAATTCTTCCGTATCGTCGATATTCCGTTGCAGCAGTCCGGTTTCGGGTTTGATCCGGACCTCCTGGTTGGCGACCTGAAGCTTCGTAAATACAACCGGGGGGAGTTCGACATCGAGGTAGAGATTGGCCGGATTGAAGACGGTCATACCTTCGGTTCCGCCAAAAAACAGGTCACCGGAGCGACTGGCGTGAGCGGCATTGATGCGGTATTCCTGTTCCTTGAGGTTGTAGGGCGTGTCCGAAGTCCGCAGGCGGCCCGTTTCGGGGTCTTGCCCGGCCACGCCCTGGCTGCTGCTTATCCATAGGAGTCCGTTCGTATCCCGGAGAATGCTGTAGATCGTGCTACCCGATAGCAGACCGCCTTGCGGGTAAGGCTCGGTTTGGCTACTGACCGGATCGATGAGGAACAGGCCCTGCCCGTAAGTACCCGCCCATATCTGACCGTCGCGGTCTTCCCCGAGGGCGTAGACCACCTGGTCCGGGAGATAGTGCGTCACGCGCAGTTCACCTCCGGGTTCCGCCGTGATGCGGCTGACACCTTCCTGGGTCGCGACCCAGACGTCCCCCTTACGATCCTCGAAGAGCGAGCGACACTGATTGGAAATCAGTGGAGTATCCGTATCCGACTGCTCGGTGAGTGTTCGGCTGGCACCGGTGCGTAGGTCGAGAAGCGTCAGACCCATGCCGTAATTCGCGATCCACAGCGTGTCGTTCCGTAACATCAGGTCGTACACATTGCTCAACTGCGCCCGGATACTGTCCGGCGCAAACGGCCAGTCCCGCACGATCTCCCGCCGCGAAACATCCAGGTAAACCAACTGCCCCTGGTAGGTCCCGATCCAGAGCCGGTTCCCATCGAGCACTAGGTTCTTGATGTTGTTGCTCTCTAAATCCCCGCCTGCCTTCACCGGTCCTACGGTATCCGCCCTCCGATCGTAATAGTTGAGTCCGCCCCCTTCCGTGCCCACCCAAAGGTCGCCGTTCGGGGCTTCAGCGAACGCACTGATTACGCTGCTTGTGAGTCCGGTTGACTCATGGGAGTAGTGACGCACCCCTTCCAACTGGCTGTCGTAGTAAGCTACGCCTCCGAAATAGCTGCCCAGCCACAGCG
>JBASAV010000200.1:0-4767 GCA_049650785.1 Lewinella sp.
AGTGGTAAGACCGTCCATTTCCGCAGGAGCCGTCCACCCATCGGCGTCACCGTCTTGTCGATCGTTTGGACCAGCGACACCCCCTGGTCATTCGGACTATAAATCAGCTCCAGGTTGCGAATGGTGAAACGATCCAGCCAGACGTAGCGGTCGCTGGCCAATCGTCCGATCCGCGTGATGTGCTTCAGGTTGCGGTTCTCCGTGGTTTCGAGGTAGTGGAGCACCGTGCCGGCGGCTATCTTGGCGATGCGCATATCATCAACCCCGAAACCTTTGAGGCTAGCGGCCTGGAATTGCTTGAGCAGCTTTTCGGTGGTGTAATCGTCGGTAAAGATCCACTCGTCCTGGGGGCTCAGGTAGAACCGGTCACCAAACTTCTTCTCGAAATCCCCGCGGCGGTCCTTGCTCAATAGTACTTCCTTTGGCTGAAAGCTTTGCAGCAGTTTATCGATATAATCCTCTGGTCCTTCCGCGACCAGAAACTCCCCGGTACTGATATCTAGCAAACTGATGCCGCAGGGATCCTTGCGCCCCCGGCCGAAGGCGACGCAGGCCAGGAAGTTGTTGCTTTTGTGCTCCAGTAGCTGATCGTCTACCACCAGCCCGGGCGTGACGATTTCCGTGACTCCGCGCTTGACTATTTTCTTTTCCTTGGAAGGCTTTTCCAATTGCTCGCAGATCGCCACCCGGTAGCCGGCCCGTACGAGGCGGGGCAGGTACATATCGACACTGTGGTAGGGGAAGCCCGCCAGTTCGACATCACTGCCGCCGTTATTCCGGCTGGTGAGCGTGATGCCGAGCACCTGGGCGGCTTTCACCGCGTCCTCGCCGAAGGTTTCGTAGAAATCACCGACCCGGTAAAGCAACAGGGCATCCGGGTGCTTCGCCTTCACCTGGTTGTACTGCGCCATGAGCGGCGTGACTTTCTTCGATTTGCTTTTGGCCACGGAAGTAATTTTTGGAATGGGGCGAAGGTAACAAAGCTACCGGCCGGCGGAAAGCCATCGGCGCGCAGGTACCTGGATCCACCAATGGTTCTACCCCATCAGGATGTAAAGTTGGGCCTCCTCGTTCACACTCAGCAGGGGGGCCTCATCGTCCTCGGTCCGATTGAGAATGGCACAACCTACCGCACAGGAAGTGCAGCGGGTGGCCTCACAGTACGTTTGCTTTAGCTCGAGCAGGGCCTGGCTCTCCCCCGCCGATCGTGCCGGCCAACCCAATTTTTTCCAGTTACTGACCACTGAATTCCGTTCGGCGGGCAATTCGTCCAGCAATTGCACGGCCGCTTCGCGGTACCGTTCATCGGATCGGTGGAGCCCATAGGCGAAGTAGGCCGGGGCCACGGCATTAACAAGGATCGAACGTATAGCGGCATCGCCCAGGCGTCGATCACCACGTTTGGCTTCCGCCCCAAAGCGGTAGTGTGTCTTCCAGTAATTACTCAGCGTGACCGCATACATGTTGTGCAGCTCCCGGTGGCCGGTGGCCGCCAGCGCCTTACCAAACAACTGACCACTACGGTGATACAAACAGGCAAGCTGGGCGATGCGCACCGTAGGGAAATTATTCGGGCGCATTCGCAAAAATCGCCAAGCCGTAGCCGGGATCGGTTGAATGCCGTATTTGACCTTTAGCAGCGCGTACTCGCGGTGTAGCCGCACCACGTACGGCTCCGACTCCGATTCGGGGGGTGGTAGTAAGCCCGACTGTCCGAAAAGCAGCGCCTCCAACTGCAGTAAGCTATGCTTGTGCTTCTGCAGGATGCGCAGCGGGAGGGACCGGGCCAGCATTTCCATGGCGTCCGCATTCACACTGCCACCAAGGCTGCGGGCGATGACCTGATAAAAGGCGGCTTCCCAGTCCTTATCCGCTCTATCTACCAGAGTCTGGAAATGGGCCGCTTTGCGGGATAGGCGTTCCGCCAGAACCCTTTGCAACCACACCGCCCGCACGGGTGGCGCCACCGCGGCCAATTGACCGGCACAGGGAACCCAGCGTTCGTTGTGCAGCAGCCGCCAGTACGCGCTCCGCAGCCCGGGGAGTATGCGCCCGCGGAGTTCCAGGCAGGGGATGCGACTACCATCCTTCCGGTAGACCGGCTGATCGTCTTCCAGCACGACGTGCAGAATCACGCTGTCGTATACGGGATCGTCCTGATGACCGTGGTCGTACCAGTCGCTGCTTTTCAGGTGCATCTCTACCCTACCCGCCCAGCGCAGACCGTCGATGGTAATACGGGCGTCGTCGAAGTCGGGCCCCGCATGGGTGTTATGAATACCGAACTGTTGAATAGTGATTGCCTGCCCTTCAGTAGCGCGCAGATCGCGCAGGTCAAACCGGGCCAGCCGCCACAAATAGTGGAGGAAGTCTTCTCGCATGTCTCTTAGTGGTTTACCGGTCGGCGCAGGCCAGGTGCCTACCGGGTCAAATAATATTGACACAATTAACTACTAATCGACTAATTAACCAACTATTTGTTTTAATTAATTTTATCCAGTCGCGAAAATCGGTAGGCCAGCTCGTTCTTCCCGGACGGCCGGTAGGCTTCACTCCACACTTCCTGCCACCGGTCGGGATCGAGTTCCGGAAAGAAGGCATCGCCGTTTTCGATTTCGGCATCGACGATCGTCCGGTAAACGGTAGAGATGAGCGGTAGGCTGTCGCGGTAGATTTCGCCTCCGCCTACGATGAAGGACTCCTCGGCTTCGGTGACTGCCGGGTGGCCCACCGCTTCGCGCAGACTGTGCACTACGACTACTCCCGTGGCCGTGAAGAAGGGATCACGGGTGAGCACGATATTGGTGCGTTTCGGGAGGGGCTGTCCGATACTGCGAAAGGTCTTGCGGCCCATAATGATGGGATGCCCAAGCGTGACGCGCTTGAAATATTTCAGGTCGGCGGGCAGGTACCACGGGATTTCCCCGTCCTTACCGATGGTACCGATTCGATCCGTAGCGACAATGGCGGAAAGCTTCATGGCCGCCAAGGTACAACGGGACATCTATCCCAGACCCAAGCCCGGTTCGCCCAGCTCTTCGCGGTACTTTCTCAGCTTGCTGTCGATTTCCGCCTTCTTGGCGGTGATGTCGGCGGTGGTCTGGTAGACCCCTACTTCCGTCTGGTAGCGAATCCGATTTTTCAACTTCGTGGCCCGTTCCGTCATACTATCCTCGGCGGTCACGGCGTAGCGCTGTTCGTGTTCGGCCATCAGGTAGTCGTACGGGCTGCGCGGGGCAATGAGCTTCGTGAAGATCGGAGCCGTCTCGATGGCAATGAATAGCAGCGTCACGAATAGAACCGCCAGTTGGATCGCCTCGCTACGCTGACTGAGCCGTTCCAGGGCTTCGATACGCGCGGCGATACCACCGTAGCTTCCCCGGTCGAGCGCCGTAATCTCGGCGGATATGGTAGCGCGCAGTTCCTCCACCCGAGCCGTCTTTTTGTCAATCCGGGGCTGAAGTTGAGCAATTGTCGCCGTCAATTCCGTCTGCGCATCCGCTGCTATCGCCTGCTTCGCCCGGTAGATAGGTCCCATGTTCCGTACGCCGGATCCACCGCTTCCATCCGCTTCGGCCAAGGCCGCGGCATCGGCCGCATCGCGGGCTACGGTCTTGTCATCGATAACGGACTTCCATGCCTCTACTTCGGCAACGTTGGTGGCAATAAGATCGGAGTAGCGGGCCTGGATGCGGTCTTCCTGCACTTTAAAGGTTTCCTGCTCCATGACGATCAATTCGGCATTGATCTCTTTTTCAAAAATCTTTAGCTCTAGCGGCTTGGAAATCACCAGCGCCAGCAACACAGCCATAGCTATGCGGGGCGTAGCCAGCAGGAAGTTCTTGAAGAAACCGCGGTCGCTCTTCATACTGGACACGATGTAGCGGTCCAGGTTAAAGATCATCAGTCCCCAGATAACACCGAAGCCCACCGCCAGCAGGTAGCTGTCGAAAATCGTGTAGCAGGCATAGGCCGCCGAAAAAAAGGCCAATACACCGGTAAAAAAGATGGTACCCCCAATGCCGAGGTACTTGTTTTCGTCGCTGGGTACCTGATCGAGTGTCGACCGGTCGACGCCCGAACAGAAAAGAAAGAAGTCTTTGGTAGTCATGAGTTAGCGGGGTTTTGGTAGTTGATGGTGATTGATGAGACCAAAGTATTCCCGCTACCCCCCGCTGTCGAATCCATTCGATTAACCAAGGCGCTTTGTGGACGAGTGGGTATTCCCGGATGCCTTCTCTTTATCCTGCGCTCCGCCGCCCCAGTCAATTGTTGAATTGGTGAATTAGTGAGTTAGTGAATGGCGGCATTCGGTCCTTCACTAATTCAGTCATTCAATCCTTATTACATTTGCAACAAATTATTTTAAATTCTCACCGTGACCCGCCGCGCTTCATCCGATCCCTCCACCGGCACCGTGTACGCCGATGTTGTGCTGCCGCTGGCGCTCGCGCGGACGTATACCTACCACGTGCCCGAGGAGTTTGTCGGACAGCTACGGGCGGGGCAGCGGGTTGAGGTGCAGTTTAGCCGGAATAAGCACTACGCGGGGATCATCCGCCGGCTACACGGTTCGGACCCCGGCTTCAAGACCAAGCCGATCATCAGTGTGATCGATATCGAGCCGCTGCTCACCGAACGACAACTCGAGCTCTGGGAGTGGATGGCCGATTACTACTGCTGTACGCTGGGCGAAGTGATGACCGCGGGCCTACCCAGTCACCTTAAGATGGCCAGCGAGACCATCATCACGCTGGGCCCGATGTT
>JBASAV010000201.1:0-5528 GCA_049650785.1 Lewinella sp.
GTCCCGATGGGGATCTGGGCCCCCACGATACCATTTCCGCCGAAGTATTTGTTCTCGCGGCTGAAAAAGTGCATCGAGCCCCCTTTCCCCTTAACAAGACCCGTGGACTTACCGTACAACTCGGCCATGGCCTGCTTCGTGGTCACGCCACGACCGATAGCCGTACCGTGCTGACGGTAGGCGGTCACGATTCCGTCATCTTTGGTGATGGCACTCTCGATACCCGCCGCTACGGCCTCCTGACCGATATAAACGTGACAGAATCCACGCACGTCCTGCTGGCCGTAAGCCATGAGGGCCCGCTCCTCGAAGCGCCGAATCCGTAACATCAAGGTGTACCATTCCAGGTACTGCTCCTTGCTGTATTTCAATTCTTTAGCTACGCCATTTTCTTTGGCGGTCGTAGATTTTGCCTTCGGTTGGGCGGATTTTTTCTGCGCTGTATCCATACTTAGATAGCGAATTTTCGCTCTTTTCGGGGGTTTTACCTGCTTAATATAGGCAGCGATGGGCAATCGCCGGGTATGCTCTAAGAAACCCGGTGGGCCTGCCATAGTTTAGCAATCGTAATTGTCGGGCGGGGAACGATCCCCGCCCGACAAGCGTAACGTTAGCGTCCCGCTCCGATAATATAAGGAGCTCCGACATTACGAAGTTGGTCACGTAATTCCGGAATGGTCTCATCCCGCAAGCGCTCGATCCGCGGCATCAGTTCTTCCAGCTCGCTGGCAGCGATTTGCAGACTGCGGCGGTGATTTCCGGTAGGGCCGTAAGTCGTACTCAGCCCGCGGTATCCCGTAAAAAAGAACTCGCTGATGGTGGGTGGATTGCGTTCACCGATCTCTTCCCGGCTTGGGCTACCGTTCACTTCCTTCTCCAGTGTCGCCAGTTCCTGCCGCAGTTCGTACAACTTCCCATTCAGGGCTCCGGGCTCCACCGATGCCCGCTCCAGGGCAGTTTCCATAGCGGATAGTTGCTCCTTGGCCTCCCCCATGAATTCCTGGACGGAAGCCAGTTGATTCTGTACATCCATCAATTCCATGCGGTACGCCTGGTACTCCGCGGGGTTTGGCCCTTCCAGCGTAGGTTCATGGAGCGGCTTGACTTCGAAACTGACCGGGCCGGCTAGTTGGTTGACCGAACCGTTCTCTTCCCGCGACAGGGTAACGGTGTATTCACCCGGAGGAGCCAGGGGTCCGCTCGACCAGCGGCCTCCCCCACCCGATTGGCCGGGGCGAACCGCGAAGAAGGACGGGTAGCGAAGATCCCACGCCGTGCGGTGCAGCCCTTTACTATTATCGCCCTCTATTTTCCTGACTACTTCGCCATCGCTGTCGTATACGGTCAGCCAGATCTTCGGAGCTACTTCGGCGGCCTCCGCATCGAGCGCATCATAGCCCGGGAAAGGAATATTGTCTTCGGTGTCGGCCATGGCCTTCTCCTGCTCCTGGCGGGCCTTTGTCTTACTCGTAAATCCTTCCTTCAGGTGGTAGGTAAAGGTGGCACCGAAGTCAGGGTTGTCGGCGGCGTAGACGTTTGCTCCCACACCCGGATCGTTGTCCCGTGGCGAATACCACCAGGCGTCACGCGGCTCGAAGAGGTAAGCGTCCATGGCCAGGTTCTCCTCGCTCATTTCCCGGAGCGGGCTGTAATCGTCGAGGATCCAGAAGCTGCGACCGAAGCTGGCACCAACCAGATCATGCTCCCGTTTCTGAATGGCCAAATCGCGGAAGGGAATAGTAGGTGCACCGTCCAGCTTTTTCCACTCGGTACCCCCGTTCATGGATGTATAGATTCCGTTTTCCGTTCCGATGAATAGCAGATTGGGCTCTTCGAAGTCCTGGACCAGACGCCAGACCAGCGTACGGTCCGGCAGGCTGCTGCCCAGATCGGTCCAGCTTTCGCCCAGGTCGGTACTCTTGAATAAGTACGGACTGAAATCGCCCCCCTTATGATTATCGAGGCTCACGTACACGGTATTCGCATCGTACTGATCGGCCTTGATGTCGTTGATAAAGGCGCGCTCGGGTACACCCGGCATCTCGCTCACCATGATCTTTTTCCAGCGCCCGCCGCCATCCTGGGATACCTGCAGGATGCCGTCGTCGGTGCCGGCCCAGATCAGGCCTTCCTGTACGGGCGATTCCGACAGCGATGTGATCGTGTTGTAATTGGACATGGCGCCTACATCCCACGCGTTGTCCCAGCTCTGCACCCGGCCCATGATCGGTAGCTCGAGGCGCTCCTCGTTACGCGTCAGGTCTTCACTGATTGGCTCCCAGTCGTCCCCGCGGTTATCGCTGCGCCAAACGCGGTAGCTGGCAACATAAAGCCGGGCGGGATCGTGGGGGCTCACCACGATGGGGGCATCCCAGTTGAAGCGTTCGTGAGGATCGCCGGCCCGGGCCTGGGGCTGTACCAGTACCCGCTCGCCGGTCTTCAAGTCAACCCGGTGCAGGCCACCCTGCTGGGTCTCGGCGTAGATGATGTCCGGGTTACCGGGCTCGGTGGCGGACTGATGTCCGTCGGCGCCCAGTGTCTTATACCAGTCCCCGTTCAGGATACCGGCATCACTGTCGGTGCGGCTCGGGCCACCGTGGCTGCCGTTATCCTGGGTGCCGCCGAAGATGTGATAGAAGGGCTCCCGGTCGTCAACCGCCACCTTGTAGTACTGGGTGATCGGCATATTGTCGATAAAGCGCCAGTTCTCGGCGAGGTCGAAGCTCTCGTACAGGCCGGCGTCGGTGCCGATCAGTAGGTAGTCCGGATCATCCTCGCGGAAGGCGATGGCGTGGTTGTCGGAGTGCTTGCGATCCTCCTGAAGTTCCCGGAAGTTGGAACCGCCATCGTCGCTTACCAGCACGCGCACATTCATCAGGTACAGGCGATCAAAGGCGTGGGGGCTGGCGTAAAGTTCCTGGTAATAATGGGGACCCGTACCGCCACTGACCGTATTGCTCATTTTCGTCCAGCTGGCACCCTGATTTTCAGACCGCCACAGACCGCCCGTGGTGCGCTCCAGTGTCACGGCGGCGTATACTACGTCGGGGTTCTGCGGGCTGATGGCAATACCGATCTTACCCATATTGGCGCTGGGCAGGCCAGTGGTTAGTTTTTCCCAGGTCTTTCCACCGTCACGACTACGATGAATACCCGATTCCGGACCGCTACCCATATAAGCGGCAACCGTACGGTGGCGCTGCCAGGTGGCGGCGTAGAGCATATCGGGGTCGCGGGGATCGACCATGATGTCGGTGACACCGGTCCATTCGTCGTCACCCAGGGTCTTCTCCCAGGTTTCGCCACCGTCGGTGGTCATGTAGAATCCCCGGTCACCGCCTTTTGACCACAGCGGGCCCTGAACGGCTACCCAGACGACGTCGGAGTTTTCGGGGTGCACGATGATTTCGGAAATGTGCTCTGAATTCTTCAGGCCCATATTTTTCCAGTTCTTACCGGCGTCGTCGCTGCGGTATACGCCGTCGCCGTATCCGACGTGGCGGCCACCGACGTTCTCCCCGGTTCCGAGCCAGATACGGGCGTTATTGCTCGGGTCAACGGTGACGGCACCGGTAGAGTAACTCGCTTGGTCATCGAAGACCGGATCCCAGGTCACCCCCGAGTTTTCCGTTTTCCACAGGCCGCCCGAGCCTACGGCAACGTACCAGGTGTGCTCGTCGGTTGGGTCAAAGGCTATGTCCGCAATGCGGCCGGCTACGAAGGCAGGTCCGACGTTCCGAAGCGGCATTCCGGTGATGGTTTCGGGTTTATCCTGCGCTACGGCGCAAAAAGAAAGCAACAGGAGAAAAGGTAAGAGTAGCTGTCTCGTCATGGGATTACATTGAGGCATTAATGTAACCAATAAGCTTTGTCCGGACAACAATGGCGCCACTGCGCAGGAAAAAATGAGTTCCTATCCGTACCGCACATACACCGTGCTCTAATCATTTTTAGCCGCAATCGGTATGATTTGCCAAATAATCTTTGCTGATAGGCGGCTAGCGGTCCGGATCACGGCGTTTTCTACAGGCCTGGAGGAAGCGGCAAGCTTGGGAATAATTTTCACCCTGCAATGGGTTCCGATCCGCATGATACCTCCGCTCGGTTCATCGGTTGTGGAGTGCTTTATTCAGGTGGTTACGTCATTGACGAGATACGCGCCGTCGATTTCCTTGCCGGCCAGAAAGTCCTGTACGTGCCGTAGTCCCCGCTCGCTGAGTTCGTAATAGGTCAACTCCGTCAGGCTGGCCGCGTGGGGGGTGATAATGACGCGGTCGTGGTTGACCAATCGATTTACGGTGGCCTCATCGCCCTTCACCATCAGGTCGCTGGCGTAGCCGGATAGTTTGCCGGAATCCAGGGCAGCCAGCAAAGCTTCCTCCTCCACGATCTCGGCGCGGGCGGTGTTGATGAGGTAGCTACCGGATTTCATTTTGTCGAAGGCTTGACCGTCAATCGTTCCGCGCGATTCGTCCGTGAGGGGTAGGTGCAGACTGACCACGTCGGCGGTGGACAGCAGCTCATCCATTGTCCGGTAGCCATCCGAGCGGTCGCCCTCGCTGCGGGAGGTATAGATGACGTCCATGCCAAATACGGCGGCACGCTCCGCCACCAGGGTGCCGATGTCTCCCTTCCCGATGAGCCCCAGTGTCAGTTTCCGTAGTTCATGGCCCGTATACTCCTGGCGGTAATCGTAATTATCGGCCTTCACTTCCCGGATGAGTCGGTACATCCCTCTGACGGTCAGTAGCATCAGACCCAGCGTATGCTCGGCTACCGTAGCGGCATTCACTCCGGGCACGTTCAGCACCTGGATGCCGCGTTCAGTGGCGTATTCGACGTCGATGTTGTTCACCCCTACTCCGTTGCGCACGATGACCTGCAGGTTGGGGCACCGGTCGATCATTTTCCGGTCCACCTGTACCTGGCCGCGAACGACGATGGCCTGTATGGCTTCCCAATCGGCCGGCTCGTCTTCCGGCATGATCAGGGTGTATTCATCGTTAGGCAGAACTTTCAGCGCGCGCTCGTCTATGGGTTCGGTGATGTAGATGGTTTTGGGCATGTTGGCGGATGGGGTTGTGGGTTGTCGGGTTGTGGGTTAGTGGGTTTTGGGTGGATGGTAGAGGCTCGCGTTTTCGGCTTTGTAGCCCCGGAAGTCGTTGCGGCCGGATACGTACAGCCCTTCCTCGTACAGCTCGTCTTCGAAGATGGCGGGGTCGATCTCGTCGTCGGGGAAGGAGGTGAGTTCGATCAGGTTGCCGGCCGGGTCGCGGATGAAGGCCTGCATGGCCCCGTCGGGCAGGCGGCGGACCTTACCCCAGGGCTCGGTATCGATGCGTCCCTGCTTCTTCATGCGGTGAAAGAGCTCGCTGAAGTTGTCTACCCGTACGCAGAGGTGGCCCCGGAAGGAGCGGCTATCTTCCCACTCACTGAGGTGCAGTTGCGTAGTATCGGTGATGCGAAAGAAAGCCGTGGGGTAATCGAAGACGAAGGCGGGGACGGGTTCGAGACCCATCTCCTCCTCG
>JBASAV010000202.1:0-3538 GCA_049650785.1 Lewinella sp.
GTGCCACCCTCCGTGAAGCGCGCAGCGCCCTCCGTGTTTAGCCCACGAGCCGCAGGCGAGCAATCTCACAGAGGAAATCCGTGTAACATCCGTGCCCAAAATCCACAAAATCGGTGTTGAAACCCAAGCCGCAGGCGAGCAAAACTCTGCGATTCCTCTTTGGATCCCTCCATGAAGCGCGTAGCGCCCTCTGTGTTTAGCCCACGAGCCGCAGGCGAGAAAACCTCTGTGATTCCTCTGTGAAACCCTCCGTGAAGCGCGCAGCGCCCTCCGTGTTAACCCACAAGCCGCAGGCAAGCAAACCTCTATGATTCCTCTGTAAAACCCTCCGTGAGGCGCGCAGCGCCCTCCGTGTTAACCCACGAGCCGCAGGCGAGCAAAGCCATCCGGCAGCCCCTCACACATCGTCCTTCCAACTTCACACATATCAGTTCTCCTCACCGAGGCTTATACCGCGCCCCCCGCAGAATAACCTGCCCATCCTCCATCGCCATGAGTTCGGGAATGGTCACCTCCGGATGCTGCTGCATGTAGGCGGCCACGACCTGCCGACCCAGATAATTCACCGCGCCGCCGGGCGATTCCTTGGGCATACCCGGGGTGTCGGGCGCCGGACGGGTGTATTTATTGATTTTGTTGACATCGGTACTGAAGACGAGTTCTTCCTGCTGGAGGAAGGCGTAGATGGGGGTTTCGTTTTCCCGGAGCCAGTCCATTTGTTCTTCCGTGACTTCGTAGACGATCCGGTCCGCGGTTTCGGGCATGAGGTGCTCGAGGAGGTAGAGTTTCTTGCCCTCGTAGATCAGGTAGTCAATCATGCGGCCGCTGCGGGGCTGGGGGTAGAGGTCCTCGAGGAGAACGCGCAGGAGCTTTCCGGTGAAGTGCTCCGGGGTGTAGCTTTCGGCCAGGTATTTGGAGAAGATGGGCTCTTCGGGGTTGACCTGGGAGTAGTCGAAGTCGGGGCCGAGGAAAAAATCCAGGCCCGCGGCCAGTTCGCCGTCGCCGTATAGGAAAGCCGCCAGCTCGAAGTGAGTAGCGTAGAGGACCAGCGTATCGGGTACGGGGGCTTCTGGCAGGTAATGTTGGTAGTAGCGAAGGGATTGCTCGAGGTTCTCGATCATACTATTCACCTGCGCGCCGCCGCCCGCCGCTTCCATCGGGAAACGCTCGGTCACCAGGGAATCCACGAACCGGGTGAGGGGATACTCCAGATAGGCCTGCATCACTTGTTCGCCCTCCTCCGGGCTGAAGTCGCCCCGCCGCACGGGCACCAGATGGGTAAAGTATACATCCGTGAAGCTGCCGTAGGACCGGTCCAGCCGCTCCAGCTCCTCTCCGGTACGGGAAGTATCCAGGCTGGCGATCTCGCGATCGAAGCGGAGTACCTCCAGATCGACGGCTATATCGCTGACGTCGGGCGGGGGTGGCTCATCAGGGGTACAGGCTGACAGCAGGCAGACCAAGCAGCAAAGAAGGACAGGGGAGAGACTAACTTTCATGAATAGTTTAAACACCGGGTGAAGACGCTCGTTTGACAACGATTAGCACACCCAATTATTACCGAATGAAGAATCGTATCCTCTCTTGCCTGTTCCTGTTGTCGTCTCTGACCGTCGCAGCCCAGTATAATCCGATCCAGCTGGGTATCCAGTTGAGCCCGACGTTCAGCTACCTGACCACCGACAACAACCTCATCGAGAGCGACGGTACGAATCTGGGCCTGAAACTGGGGCTGATGGCGGAATACTATTTCCAGGACAACTACAGCATTCACACCGGCCTCAACATCCACTTCGGTTCCGGCGGTGCGCTGCGCTACGACGACAGCAACAATGGCTTTCAGTACGTAGACATCTGGCAGGAATCGCTGGACGAGACCTTCCCCACCCCGCCTACCCGCGACGACCTGGTGGGTGCCACCTTCGACTATTCCCTACAGTACGTGGAGATTCCGCTGGGGCTTACGCTGCGTACCCGGGAGTTTGGCTACATACGCTACTTCGTGCGCCCCTCCCTGGCCCTGGGCATCAACACCGGCTCCAAGGGTAGCGTGGAAGGCGTTCCCGGTATCGACGGCAGCGAAAACTTCAAGATCGGCTCCGAGGTCAACCCGATCAACCTGAGCTGGGGATTCGGCGGCGGCATCGAGTACGCCATCTCAACCACCTCCTCCCTGATCGGCGGCATCGGTTTTCAATCCGGCTTCCTGGACGTCACCAAAGACAGCGGTACCGAAGTACTGCGGACGGGTCGCTCGGCCGGCGAGGACGACAGCAGTGCCAAGCTTAAAAATATCGTCATCATGTTGGGCATCATGTTTTAGCCCTTCCGCCTATTGGCGACAATAATCGATTGCGGCGGTGCGCAGGTGCAATGAAATTCCGGAAAACGACGTTGCTACGGAGTTGCACCCGCCAGATGCCCCCGGCGGCTTTACCCTTTCTATGCTTATGAACATCACACCGACACGAACCAGCTTTCCCAATCTTTCGGTTGGGTTAGCGCTCTTTTTCCTCCTCGGAAGTTTTGGCTTACAGGCGCAATTTAGCGGCATCCGGCCGATGGAACGGTCCGTCGTCACCGGAAAAGATGCCGAAGGTCTGGCTAAGCAAGTTTGTACCAGCGACGCCGGTACGATCGCCGGGTTTTACGACATTAACCTGACCAGCACTTCCTTCGGAGGCGCCACAACAGCCAACTTTGCTGCTCGGCCGGATACCATCTTTCTGTGCTTCGGCGACAGTTTCATGCTGGATTACGAAGAAGGTAGCGAAGATCTTTCCGGTGACCCCGTACCCGAAACGCGGGCTGGGATTGGCTATTCCTTCTACGGATGTACGCCAACGGTAACTGGGATAAGTAAGGATGACGTAGACGCCGATCCCTGTGTGATCGACATAGGTGCGGGCCCCTTTGACGGTACGATAGCTGTAGCCGCGCCCGACGGATACTTTGATTCGTCACCCAACTACGACCTGGAATTTGCTAACGACGACCTGACCGACTTTGCCGTTTTCGGCGGGCCTATAACGTTTTCGGTAGCGCCCATCACCCTCGACTCCTTGGATAGGAGCGCGGGTGGTACGCCAATCGCCCGGGTGGAAAGTACGCCGCTCACCCCTGAGTGTATCAATGTCCGTGTCGACCAATCCTTTTCCGTAGCTATCCTCGAACCGATCACCATTCAGAATCCAACCCAGAACTCCGGTAGCTGCTCCGGCAGTTTTGACCTCTTTGGTGGTGTTAGCCAGCTCCGCGGTACCAGCGAATACAATATCACAATCACCAACACCGCCACCGGTACGGCAGCTACCGTGACCAGTTCACCCAGCGGTCACGGTGGAACGGTGGCATACAGCGTACCGGCACCGGGTGACTACGAGATCACCATCGAAGACGGTATCGGCTGCGGTATGTCCCAAACAGTTACCCATACGGGCGTATGCCCTCCACCAACCACCACGGCCCTAATGGTAGGTACCGTATCGATCCAGGCTGTCAGTTGCCCCGGTGAAGATGACGGTATGCTAACGGCAAC
>JBASAV010000203.1:0-6799 GCA_049650785.1 Lewinella sp.
TACCGGTTGTCCACCCTCACTCCTAACAACCGAATCCCGCCCCGGCCCCGACCCGAATGACTGTGCTGCAGCCAAACGTGCTTACGCTTACGACTGCAGCGCAGTCGAACCTCCTACTCCTCCCGACTGCAGCGCAGTCAAACCCCTATACCCACTACACGACTGCAGCGCAGTCGAACCCCATTAAACGACTGCAGCGCAGTCGAACTCACCTACGACACACGACTGCAGCGCAGTCAAACCCCCGTCACCCGCGAAGCATTCGCGGGGGAAGGCCTCGAGCCCGGAAAATCGTAACCAGATCAAAAAGCATCCCCCCGCGCCCCGCCGCCCTAACCAAAAACCGCAAACACCCCATACTCCAAAAAGAACAGCACCCAGATCCCCTGGTAGAAACGCGCAATCGAAGATTGCACATCCAGTTCCAGCCGTCGGCTAAGCCATTCAAATCCCGCCAGCAGTACCAACTGCCCGATCAGGATGCCCAGGTTGTCGATACGCCACGCTGTAAAAGCAACGCCCAGCAGCGTGAGTCGAAATACCCACGCGCCTACGCGAAACACCCAGTCGCGGTTCTTCACCAGAGAAAGCGTTCGGATGCCGTAGGCCGCATCGCCCTCGGTATCCGGCAGGTCCTTGAACCAGGCGATGACGATACCGAAGGTGAAGATGGCCGCCGTCAGGAGCCAGACCGTATCCGGAATAACCGGATTCTCGCCGAGCCACCAGCGAAAGTGCAGGTAGAGCAGCAGATTAACGATCAGTCCCCGGACCACGATGATGCAGAAGGCCGCCCAAAAGTGGAACCGTTTGAGGCGTACCGGCGGTAGGCTATAGGCCGTCCCCAGTACGATACTACTCAAGACAGTCGCCGGAAGGAAGGGCGGATAAATGAAGCAGGTAGCAATGGCCAGGACCAAACACAATCCGACAATCAAGTATCCGGTGGTGAGCGAGTACGCCCCGCTAGCCAGTGGAAGGTAGGGCTTGTTGATACGGTCTATCTCAACGTCCGTCAACTGGTTAAGCCCGGTGATGTAAACATTCGCACAAAGGCAGCTGAACAGCGTGATCGCGAACATTGTCCAGTCGGACGTATGCAGGTGACGGCCGGCCATCAAGTAAAGAGCCAGCAGGGAGACCGTCGTACCCACCAGAGTATGGGCACGGGCGAAGCGGAGAAAAGTGATCATCGCAGTGGTTTAATCAACCAGTGCGATGCAGCTGATCTCGACGTTGACGTATTTAGGTAAGTTGGCGACCTGTACGAGGGCACGAGCCGGAGCGGTCGCCGCGTCGAAATATTCGGAGTAGACCGTATTGATGCGGCCAAAGTTTTCCATGTCACTGACGAATACCTCACACTTCAGGACTTTCTCCATGGTGCTTCCGGAGGCTTCGACGACCGCCTTCAGATTGTCCATCACCCGGCGGGTCTCGGTTTCAATATCGGAAGTTACGAGGTCGCCGGTCGCCGGATCGAGCGCAATCTGTCCGCTGACGTACAACGTGCCGTTAGCCACGGTGGCTTGACTGTACGCGCCAACGGGAGCGGGAGCCTGATCGGTAGAGATGATTTGCTTGGACATAGTGTGGGTTTTGGCCGCAAGATAGCCGGAGTTGACAAAACACGAGTAGCCCACCGGCGGGGCCGGCGGGCTACTGTTGGATACGATGGATAACCCGGAGGGTTAGTCCTCGTCTTCGGTATTTTCTTCGGTATCCTCTACGATGATCTCCGGCGCCTTCACGATGATGTTGCCATTGTAGTAAAGGTTGCCTTCACTGTCCTTATAGGCACGGTGGGGGCGGTGCAGCTCACCGGTGGTCTGGCAGGTAGTCAGCGTCGGGGCGGTTGCCTTATAGTGGGTCCGGCGCTTACGCTTACGTTGCTTCGAGATCCGGGACTTAGGATGTGCCATAACGTATATCTATTTTAAAGCTTAATTCTTGTTCAGGTCTTTTAAAACGTCCCAGGGGCTGGAGGTTTCCTCGTCGCTCTGGGTTTTGGTGGGTGCTTCCTCTGCATTATCGTAGGAGGCATCTATCCGGTTCAGCAGATCTTCGTCGCAGGGGTAGGGGGGCTCTCCGGACCGGCATTCGTACGTACGAATCATCGGCACGGCCAGCACCACCGCCTCGTAAACGAAGGGGGCCAGGTTGAAATCGTTCGTATCCGGGTGGAGATAAACGATCTCACCTTCATCCTGCTGCTCGTCGGTTTCACTTGTAAACTTGACGATCAATTGGCTGCGGTCCTGTACTGGCAGATCGATACCCGCCAGACAGCGGTCACACTGGGTGGCCACGGTACCGCTGAAGTTGAGGTCTACCACCATCTCCCGGCTTTGCTTGTCGACCGTCAGGTGAAGATCGATATCCGCAACCGGTACGGGTGATTCCGGAAACTCCGCCAAAAACGCCCGATCCACCCGGAGATCGTACTCGTAAAAGCCCTTTCCGAGCCCCTTCAGAGGCAGAACAAAAGCGGATGGAGTAGACATGAGGCAATCGTTTTGAACCGATACGGTACCCATTGGTACCTCAGGGACGTTTCAAAGTGGGCGCAAAGGTAAGTTAATTGGTGCTATTTACCAAGCCACCGGGCTCGTTAATTCACTAGCGGTAGAACGGGACGTACCCCCGACGTGGTTCACCGCTTTCTTCGTGGGGATACTGCGTGACGACCTCCAGCAGGTTTTCGCCGGTACGCCAATTCGGCTTCGGTACATAGGCCAACACCCCCAACTGGTCACCGGCGGCGTTAGTCCGGTACTGACGCTTAAGTTGATAATCCGAAACGGTAACTCCGTTTACACTTATGGTAAGATAATCTCGGGCGCAGGAAAGCATCCGTTGCCGATTCGCCGCCCGTCGTTCCTGTCCATCTGCATTGGATTCCGCAATTGGACAATTGCCGTACATGAAGACAGTTTCTCGCTCCGGAAGAGGAACCCAGAAGGTAAGCCCACGGTCGCTTTCGCTGCGGGGTTCATCAATGACCGGGCGGTAGTAGATTCCGTCGTAGACCTCCTCTTCCGCAAACACATTGTCTACCCGGGTGGAGTCATCGGCCATCCGATGGTAAACTTGGTCGATGAAGAAGGGCACGTTATCCTGGGATAACATGGTCGCCATACCAAATACGATCATGATCAGCATGCCACCGATAAAGTACGCGAGGAAAGCCTTGCTATCCGCGTAGTACGAGATAACCAGGTTAGTGGAAGTGGTGATATAGCGCCGTGCTAGCGGATAAGTAAAGCGAGAGACCAGCATAGATGCCGGCCACTGGAATCGCTTGACGAAGGGTAGGTCGCGAAACCGCTTCGTGTGGCTTATCATGGTCAGTACGGAAATAAGCAGTAGCGGGGATAAGAGGCACCCAATCGCAAAGAGTGTCTGCCGGGGATCTAGTCCGTATCCGATGATCCAGGAATGAACGAATATGAAGACTACGCCAACCAGTCCGAAATTCACAAATACGCCCGCGATGCCGAAGGCGAAACCAAAAATGCCGCTGCCCAGGCGATCCAGCCGGTTAATGAAACCGTCAATATCCCCAAACTCCTCCCGCATGCGTTGCTGGTAGTGCTCGCTGAATTTCTGATTTGTACGAAAGCCACCCGGATAAACGGAGTTTAGCCCGATCAATCCGATCCAGAGAGCGCGTACGATGAAGTGGAAGATGAAGGTGAAGATGAGGCCGGTGGCTACAATGCGCCAGTAGATGACCGCGATGTAGCAAATGAAGAGGGTATCGCGATCGAAATTCAGCAGACAGTAGTACTCGAATTGTTCGAGTAGCCCCGGTAGTTGCAGACTGCCCAGGATAGCGGCACCGGAAATAATGAGTTCTGGCTGCCAGCTTTCCCGCTCCATTTTTCGGAGCCATTTGGGTTTGGTCTTTGCCGGATGCTCCGTCATGGTTGGCTGTCCTTAACGTACTAAGGTTACTTCGCCGTCTTCCTGTAGCTCAACGCCATCCTGGCGGAATTTTGCTAGGAAGAGGTAGACATCCGCCGGCTGGGGTGTCCCCTCCTTCGTTCCGTCCCAGCCTTCCTGCGGGTCGTCACTCGTGAAGACTTTCTGCCCCCAACGATCGTAGACGATCATCGTATAATCCGTAATGGTTCCGTTGTAGAATAGCCGGAAGAGATCATTGCGACCGTCGCTATCCGGAGAGAAGAAGTCGGGGACGGCTACTTCCGATTGCTCTATCAGCAGGAAGATCGTTGTCTCGAAAACGCAGCCACCGTCATCGGTGGTGACCGTGAGGGTATACTCCAGTGGTTCCGGAGTGCCGGTACCGCGGGGAATGTCCACCGTGATGGATTCGCCGGTGGCGGTGGCCGGGTCGTAATTACCGCTCCAGGAAGAGGAGAAGCTAAGATTACCCGGTACGGAAGCCGTCAGGATCACACTTCCCCCGGCAAACACGCTGCCACCCGGCGGGATGATGGTACCATCGGGGAGGGTAGCGATGATATCGGGTACGACATTCGACGCTAACACTTCGACGCTAACCTCATCTGTAGCGGAAGAGCAACCCAGTTCGTCAACGAAGGAAACCGTGTATGTTCCGGCAACGGGGCTTGGCACCGTGATCGACTGACCACTCTGATTTACGCCGTCGGGCAGCGTCCAGATATAGGTGCCGGTAATTTCGCCGGGGGTGACGGCGGCGCTGAGCGTGAGCGGCTCTCCCGCGCAAATGGTCTCCGGCGCGGTGGTTTCTACGGTGTAGTCCTGTGCCACCACCACGGTGATGGTCTGGCTAAGCGGCGCGCAATCCAGCTCGTTGGTGGCCTCGATGGTATAGGTGGTCGTTTCCGTTGGCGTGACGGTCACGGCCGGATCATCCGTATCTATGCCACCACCGGTTATCCGGTAGGTATAATTGGCAAAGACGTTCGCGTCGATCAGTCCCAGGGTAGTACCCGGGCAAATTAGCGTCCTAGTGGTTAGTTGCGGTTCCAGAGTCGGGGCGACCTGGATAGTGTAGTTCAGTTCCGAGCTACAGTCAGAAGCGTCCGTCTCGGTTTCGATCGTATAGGTGGTGGTCTCCTGTACGGTGGCCAGGGGATCCAGACAGTCGGTACAACTGAGGGTGCCGCTCGGGTCCTGCCAGTTTAGCGTTCCCTCTCCGCTTTCGAAGGTTGCGGTGATCTGTAGTTCTTCGCCGGGGCAGACGACGGGATCGGCCGGTTCGAATGTCACCGTCGGGGGTTGCACCACGTTCACGGTTACGCGTGCCGTATCTCTACACTCACCGTTTGTAGTGACCCGAACCAGTTCGGTCGTATCCTGAGCGATGAAGACGCCATTGTACAAATTCTCGGGGCTCTGAATGCCCTGCGCGGGAGCCCACTCGTGGGTGATGATCGGAAAATCACCCGCATCGTAAACGGGGGAGGTAATAAAGAAGGTATCACCCTGGCAGTAGGGGTCCTTCTCCGGATCCACGGTTAGGCTTAGGTCGATCGGCAGACTATCCAACCGGACGGCTACGCTGTCGATTCGCTGGCAACCGTTGATGGTAGCTTCGGCGTAATAGGTAATATCGGCGGTCGGCAGTACCCGGATGGAGCCTCCGCTGCCGACGCTGTCGGTAAAGCGGAGCGGCCGCCAGGTGATGGGCGTCGAAGGAGAAGGAGAGGTGGATACCGACAGCTGAATGGAATCGCTGCCCAAGCAGGCAAAGACCGTATCCTGGGTAATCTCGAAACGGGCGGGCGTCACCGTTAGGTCCACCCGTTGCGTTTCAACACAAGCCCCGTTTTCGGAGCGGGCAATCAACGTAAAGGTAGAATCCTGGGTCAGCGTAACCGTGAAGTTGGGGTCTTCGGATACCTCCAGCGTATCGCTTCCGCCCAGCAGAGTATAAAGGGTATTCCCATTGTCTGTGATCGGAGTTTGGAGCAGATTCACCGGATTGCCCTCGCAAACCGTAGCGTCTTCGATCAGATCCGGCACGACAAAATTATCCACATCGATAAAAACGCTATCGATGACCGAGCAGCCATCCGATCCCGTAGCCCGTACGCGATAGAAACCACTGCTCTGTGGCCGAACGCGTGGACTCGGATCGGTTACCGGATCGACAAAGTCCGCCGCCGGAGACCAAGCAAAGGTAGCATTGTCCAGGTCGTTGGTTTGGGCCAGCTCGATCGTTTCTCCCCGGCATATCGACAACTCTTCTCCGTTGGTAATCGTGACCGTACCGCAGGGGGTCTGGGCGCCGATCCAGGATGCCAGGAAAAATAGTGCCAGAAAAGCGAGCAAGGTTTTTTTGAGCATAAGGCAGCGCCGGCTAATGATTGGGTGGGCAAAGTACGAATTTTACCGACGTCGTTGAGCCCACCGGCCGTGGCCTTCGTCAGCCGCGCGCTATTCTTCCAGCCAATTTCGTACCTCCTCTACGGTTACCAATCCGTAGTCGTTACCCCACGCCTGATTGATGTAGTTCATGATGTTGACGATCTGAAATTCGGACAGTTCCCGATTGCCGGGCATTTCAGCGTTGTACGTAACCCCGTTCACCTCCATGGGGCCATTCATCCCGTAGCGGATACCGGCGACTACCTGAGCGGGATTATCCCGCAAATAATCGGCGCCGGCCAGCGGGGGCATCAGCTGACGTAGTCCCTGGCCCTCATCGAAGTGACAATTGGCGCAGTGGTCCAGATAGAGATTCCTTCCCTGTAAATGCTCGGTCTTACCGCAGGCAGCTAGCACCAGCAACAACGTCCAGAGAGCAGCGAAAACCAGAAGAGTGCGGGGCATCGGGGGTTTACCT
>JBASAV010000204.1:0-1756 GCA_049650785.1 Lewinella sp.
CCGCCGATCCGCAGGCGTTTACGGGACAGGATACCGGGCTCGACGTGGGATTCAATTTTTATCTGAACCCGGATACGAAACTATCCCTGTTTTACGCCCATCGCTCCGGTAAGGCGTCGGCCGAGGGAGCGGCGAATACGAACAATACATACTTTCAGCAGGCGATCGTCGGTCCGGTGCAGCGGGGCAAGTATCTAGGTACGGGCCTGGTGATCATCTTTTGACAATTTCGTCCAGGCAGATTGGGGAAGACAGTGGAAAGCGTAGAGCCCATTCGGAGCGGTAAGGGAGCTATCCGTTTCCTAATTCAGGTGAGCCGCTTCTTCCTGGATCGGGGCAGTTTCCATATTTGGAGGACCTGAAAACATTAGGAATTTCTACATTTGAATCATCCAATGGGGAGGAGATGTGATTGTCCGCCCCCATCGGTGATCGCTCCGGCGATCCGTGTTTTTGTTTTATTCAAAGTGTCTCATCTAGTTAAGGCCGTGGCTCCGCCGCGGCTTTTTTTTGTGGTAATGGCTTCTACCGGACAAGGTGAAAATTTTTCACCGTCGTATGGATGGAGGTACTATTTTTAACCCGCCGCGATCACTAATCCCCGTGGCACAACCATGATTCATCCAAACACCCGTCTACAATTCATCAACCCCACCATCGGTTACGGCGTCTTCGCCACCGCCGATATTCCGGAAGGCACTATCGTTTATGTAAAGGATAGCCTCGAGTTGGTGATCACCCCCCAGGATTATGCCGCCCACGGGCTGGAAATGCGGGAGGTTGTCGACAAGTACTCCTACATCGACGAGAACGGCGACCGTATCGTCAGTTGGGACTTCGCCAAATACGTCAACCACTGCTGCAACTGCAACACCATCAGTACCGGCTACGGCTTCGAAATGGCGATCCGCCCCATCAAGGCAGGCGAGCAGATCACCGACGAGTACGGCATCTTTAACCTGGACGAGCCCATGGACCTCGTGTGCAGCTCCCCCGGTTGTCGCAAGCGGATCGGCCCGGGCGACTTCGATCGCCATTACCAGGATTGGGATGCCAAGATTCTGCGGAGTATCGGGCAGTTAGGCGAGGTGGAGCAACCCCTGTTGCCGTTCCTGAGCGAAGCTACCCGCGCCGACCTGGACAGGCTGGCCGTGGATGCGGATTCGTACAAATCAGTATACGCGCTAAAGTACCACGACCCGGATCTGGATCAGTCGACCGTCCGTAGTAATGGGGTTCACCGCGTCAAGGTCTGACCGGCATAGCCTAAAGATCATTCCACCGTTCCGATAACCGCCGCCGTTTCCCCAACCAGGATCGGCGGTGTCCCGATCACGAGCAGCAGGATGCCGCTGGTGTCCGCTACGATCGTTTGCACCCGCTCTCCGAAGTAGTCGGTCACGTAACCGATCTCCATACCGGCGGTAACATACTCGCCGGCAGCCTTAGCGGAGTAGAAGATACCGTCGTACTGCGAGGCCAGATAGGAACGGTTAACGATCATGGTGGGGGACACCACATCCGCCGCCGATTGGCTGGCCGGTAGCATGTCCAGTTCCCGCAGCAGGTTGGTCACTCCGCCTTCGATCCGTTGCGCCAGCAGGGGCTCGGCAAGGCCCAGGCGACCGCATTCGATATCCGCGGCGGGTATACTTCGGCGGAAGGCTTCGGCGGAGCAGTACAGGCTAGGTCGGTCGGCCCGCATGTAATCCTTGCCATCGGTCTGGAAGGCGACCACGTAATCGAACCCCAGGGC
>JBASAV010000205.1:0-2268 GCA_049650785.1 Lewinella sp.
GCCCGAGCGAAAACGGTATGCTCACGGCTAACATACAGGGTGGGGTGCCCCCCTTCACTTATCGCTGGAGTATCGGTAGCGACGCCGCCGAACCAAAATTCTCCGGTACGCTGCCGGATGAGATTAGTCTTCAGGTAACCGATGCCTGCGGTCAATCGCTGACGAGTACGGCCCGGACTCAACCCGCCGAACCACCCGTGCTTCGCTTTCCCGATCAGGATCTGTCCGCCTGCTGGGGAGAAGAACTCACCATGGATTACGACCTGACCGGTAGCGGTCCGTTCAACGTGTATTACCGCCTGGACGGTGGACCTACACAGATCATCACGCTCGAGGATAACCAAGTTGGCACCTGGACCGTCAATCGGGGAGGAACCTACAACATCGTTCGTATCGAAGACCAGGCGTGTGCCGCGGACGTGAACGAACTCGCCCGGATCAATTTTTACCGGCCGGTGCTGGACGCTTCCTTCGAAGACCCCATGTGTAGTGACGGAACGAATGGCTCGATCAGCGTCAATCACCTAAAAACCGCCGCTCCTTACACCTACCGCATAGACGGAGAGTTAGTGGCGTCATCCAGCACGGATAACCTGGGCGCTGGAACTTACCTCGTTCAGGTCACCGATGCATTGGGTTGTGAAGACACTGCTTCGGTCACCCTCAGGGCGCCGGAGCCTCTGCGGCCGGTGACTATCAACTGCAACCAGTTACGCCGTCTACCTCTTGAAATCTCCGCCGAGGGGGGGATCCCTCCATACAGTTACAGCGTCGGCGGACAAAATTTTATCACCGATATCTGGCCGACGCTGGTACCGGGTAACTTCTACAATCTCCTCATCCGGGATGCGGCGGGTTGCGAATTGTCCCAGCCCAACTTCTTCTTTCCCCAGGCGGCACCGCGGTCGGTGAGCTTACCGAACTTCATCCCCCAAAAGGTGGGCGAGACCGTGCAGATAGAATTGCAACACCGGGTGCCCCTCAACCAGATATATTCCTACCGCTGGGAGCCAGCCGAACTCTTCGACTGCCCTACCTGTCCCGAACCAACGCTGACGGCCCCCTTCACCCAGGACATTGATCTGGCCATCGAAGATGTGTACGGGTGTGTGGATAGCCTGACGACTTACGTAGCCGTCGACGGGCGCGCGCCACTCTACGTTCCGAATGCCTTCAGCCCGGACGGCGACGGCAACAACGACTATATATCGGTTTTCGCTAATTCCAACCTGGTCGACCGGGTCCTGAGCTTCCGCGTCTTTACCCGTTGGGGAGAACAGGTGTACGGTGACGCTGACTTCGCTCCCAACAATGCCCAAAGGGGTTGGGACGGCTACATCGGAGGTCGGCCGGCTCACGTCGGCACCTATGTTTGGTCGGTAGAAATCCTACTCTATAACGGGGAAATTCAGGAAGAAACGGGGACGGTTATGCTAACGGGGCACTAAGGTATTCCAGCTCGGCCCGCACCTGCCGGCGCAGGTAGCGACGGGCCACCTCGTTCAGTTTATCGACGGTCAGGGAAAGGTACTTCTCCATCTCCGTATTGATGAGGGCCGGATCACCGAGTAAAGCGTAAAAAACCAGTTCATTCGCCCGGTTGCTGATGTTGGCCTCCCGGTAGTGGTTACGCTGCTCCAGCCGGTGGACCACCTTGTCCAGTTCCTCCTGACAGATTCCCTTGTCGATCATCTCATCGATGGCGGCGTAGAGTGCCGCCCGGGCGGTTGCATAGTCGACGTCCTCGCTTGGCCGCGCCTCGACGATGATGCCCCCGGCCTCGAGATTGTCATTGATGCCCGCACTAACTTCGGCGAAGTACTCCGTATCGCGCACCAGCCGACGGTAGAGCAGGGACGACCGTCCCCCGCCGAGCAGGAAACTCAGGGTATCGGTAGCGGGAAAGTCTTCGTGGAGCCGGTCAACGGTGCGGAAGTGGAGGTAGATAACCGGGCTCGGCACGTCGCCCTCCACCTGAAGGTGGCGAAAGTCTTCCTGTGGTGGCTCGGGGTGAATGACCGGCCGCGGCATACGCAGATCGGAGGGCGGAATGTCGCCGAAATAGTCGGCGATGGTTGTCCGGATCGACGCCGGGTCGAAATTCCCCGCGATACAGAGGATAGCATTGTCCGGCCGGTAGTAACGGTAGTAGAACTCCTTGACCTCCTCCAGAGTCGCTTCCCGGATGTGCTCGATATCCTGCCCGATGACGGGCCAGCGGTAGGGGTGCTCCTGGTAGATCAGCCCGTTGAAGTGGTGGTATAGGTC
>JBASAV010000206.1:0-12597 GCA_049650785.1 Lewinella sp.
GACGAAGCCACTGATGTCCGGAGGCACCCAATATTGCCGGGGGAAAGTCAAAACCCTTCCGCTACATGCGGGGTTTCGCTACCGGACACCGATCTTGATATGCGCCGGCAGGTACACCGGCGGTGGCAAATCGCCTATCGAAAGCCCAAAATTCCCAATCGCTAATCGCTGATGCCCCGTCATTATTCCCAACTATACCGTGAACTCCGGGCCGTCGATCCGACGGACTACCACCGTATCATCCGGATGTACGAGGAGCAGGAGTCGGAGATCGGGCGGTTGGACGTGCTGGAGAACTTTGAATTGACGGTGTGGTACGTAGACGCCCTCTTCGAGACCGGTGCCTACCGGGAACACCAACTCATGGTCGACCTCGTGATTCACGCCAGCATACGCCACGACATCCGGTATGTGCCGGGGCGCGACGAGGAGATCTTCGAATACCAACTCTTTCGGAAAGCGGCCAGCGCCTTCAGGATACAGGATTACGCTACCACCGAGCACGTGTTGCGGGAACTGATCTCCATGCGACCCGGGAAGGAAGTGTATTACCGCTTTATGCGAACTACGCTCTTTCGCCAAAAGACGGAGATCCTGCAATTCGGACGGGCGGCCTGCATATTCTGCATGCTGCTGACCGCGCTGGTGGTCACGGTGAATTTGCTGGTGGTCAAGTCTTTCTACCCGGAGTACTCCCGGTTGGTCACCTGGATAAGCCTGGATGTCTTCGTGATCGGGCTGTTGTCTCTATTTGGGGCCTATGGCTACGCTTATTACCTTTCCTGGCGGGAGGCCACGCAATTTCGCGCCGCCCGTTTAAACAAACGGCCCTAGTAGCCGCTATACAGGAAAAATTCACACACCAATACATGGCAACTAAACCCACCTTAGTCATTCTGGCCGCCGGAATGGGCAGCCGCTACGGCGGACTCAAGCAAATTGACGGCGTCGGCCCCAGCGAAGAGGGCATCATCGAATACTCTATTTACGACGCTATCCGCGCCGGTTTCGGTAAGGTCGTTTTCGTGATCCGCAAGGACATCGAAGCTCCCTTCCGTGAAAAATTTGACGGCAAATTCAAAGACGACATCGAAGTCGCGTACGCTTTCCAGGGTATGGATAGTTTCGTACCCGATGGCATCGACCCCGAGAAGCGGGAAAAGCCCTGGGGTACTTCCCATGCGATGCTGGTCGCCAAGGACGTCGTCGACGAACCCTTCGCCGTCATCAATGCAGACGACTACTACGGTGTAGAAGCTTTCCAGAAAATGGCTTCCTTCCTCGTCGCCGAAGCCGACCCCGAAACCTTCTCCATGGTTGGGTACGTGCTGCACCGGACCCTGTCCGATCACGGAACCGTCAACCGTGGCGTGACCGTCGTAGCCGAAGATTATCTGTTGCGCGACGTCAACGAACGGCTCAAGATCCAGCGGGGTACCGACACGAAGGTTACCTACCTGGGCGAGGACGGACACCGTTACGAGCTGGCCGACGACGCCGTCGTATCCATGAACTTCTGGGGCTTTCACCCATCGGTATTTGACCGACTGGAAAAGGGCTTCGAAGAATTTGCCAATGACAACGTGGGCAACCCCCGTGCCGAATACCTGATTCCCGAACTGGTAGACGGTATGATCAAAGATGGCAGTGCTACCGTCAAAGTCCTGGTCAGTGAAGACAAATGGTACGGCGTCACCTACCAGGAAGACAAGCCCAAAGTACAGGAGGCCTTCTCCATGCTGGTGGCCGAGAACACCTACCCTACCCCGCTATTCAGTTAGCAGGTACTCACTCCAGCTTCCGGGATACAGTGCCGGAAACTCACCGAAGGCGTAGTTATACGCCAGAATATTGTGACAAGCCGTCACGCCGGAGCCGCAGTAGAAGACATTCTGCTGCGGCTCTTTCTTTAACCCGGCGAAGCGTACGCGGAGTTCTTCCTGGGTTTTAAACTTTCCATCCCGGAGGTTATCGGGCCAGGGCAGGTTGATGGCGCCGGCGATGTGCCCGGCTATCGGGTCAATGGGTTCGGATTCTCCCCGGTAACGTTCCGGCGTACGGGAATCGATCAGCCGGTAGCGCTCATCTTCCCGAATCTTCTGGATAGCCAGCAATTCATGAATCATCAGGTCGCTTTCCACCAATGGGTAGGGATCGGCGGGCTGGGCCGTTACTTCCCCCGCTTCGGTGGGCAATCCTTCCGCCAGCCACTCCGGATAGCCACCATCCAGAACCGATACGCGCTCGTGACCGATATACCGTAGCAGCCACCATGCCCGTGCGGCAATGCCGCCACCCTTATCGTCGTAGACCACGACCGGCCGATGGGGCGTAAGGCCCAACTCACCCATCCGGCGCGCGAACGTTTCCCGCTGTGGCAGGGGATGACGCCCGGTTTTGCCGTCTACCTTAGCACTTGACAGATCACGATCCAGGTGCACGTAGAATGCTCCGGGAATATGGCTCTCCAGATACTGTTCGTGCCCTCGATCGGGGTGAAAGAGATCGAAACGGCAGTCGAGAATCAGCGGCTTTTGCGTAAGCAGGTCATCGAGCTCCTCGGCGGATAGAATGGGGGTATTCATGCCCCTAATGTACGATCAGTAGTCGGCCCAGGCGCGCAATTCAATCCGGAACTCCTCGCTTCCCGTGACCTCGGTAGCGATTTCACCGAAGTCGGGTGACCGCCATTTAGTGGGGGGGATTTTCGCGAAGCCATAAGGCTCGGTCGGCACCCCGAAAAAGTTAGTGTCCAGTTTGCCGTTACCATTTAAATCCTGAAAGGCGGCCAGCACGTACTCTCCCCGTGCGGGAACTTCCAGGCTTACCTCCACCTCCCGGTTCTTCTCCCTAAGTGGGTGTATGGCATGGGCAATGTTGTCTTCCTGATCGAAGCCTTTGGGGGAATCGTAGGCGGCAACGAATATCCTACCCTCGGAGGTGGGAGCTACGACCTGGACATTCAGCGTTTGCGGGGCGGAGGCCGTAAGTAAAGGGATGAGGTAGCTGACGATGATGGAGAACAAGAAACAGGGCTTTTGGGATATATGGGATTGGGGGTATAACAAAAAACGCCCCGGAAATGTGTTTTCCGGGGCGTTAAGGCTATCTTATTGTTGATCTAGCTACAGTAGCGATCGAAGGCCATCTTCAAATTTTGGGCGATGACCTCAGCGGGGCGTCCCTCAATGTGGTGGCGCTCCAGGAAGTGGACCAACTTGCCATCCTTGAACAGACCGATACTCGGGCTGCTGGGTGGGTAGGGCAACAGGTGCTCACGGGCCTGAGCGGTCGCGTCCCGGTCGACACCGGCGAATACCGTGTACAGGCGATCGGGCTTAGCCTCGTTCTGAGCGGCCATCTTGGCACCGGGGCGCGCGTTAGCAGCGGCGCAGCCACACACGGAATTGACCACCAGCAGGGCGGTACCTTTTTCCTGGCTGAGGGCACTGTCGACTTCCTCGGGGGTGGTCAGTGACTCGAATCCGTGGCTGGTCAAATCTTTGGACATTGGGGTCGTAAGCTCGACTGGATACATAATTTTTTCTTTAGTTGTTGATGATGGGGGGGCTGCCTTATTTACACTTTGTCCGGGGCTTTGGTTGTGCCTTATCTTACCCGTAGCCCAGGGGTTGGTCCGCCGAGTGCATCGTAGAGACCCGTCGGCAGACCAGCTTCGCTGGGCGGACGACTAATGCTGGGCGGACAATTAGTACTCAAACTCCAGCTTCTCACTGGGATACCCGAACAGGCAATCCCCCTTGACCATCTTCGCCACCCGGTCGGGAACCATCTTTTCCCAGCCATCCTGCCCGGCACGGATCATCTCTAGTACGTCGCGGGAATAGATATGCAGATTATCGTCCTTGAAGTTGGTGATGTCGACGATCTGACCGCTGTCGAGGAGGTGTCGGTAAAGAAACTTGACGCCCTCGGGAATGGGTACGTTCTCGGCGGTCATCAGGTCGGCACTCCCCTCCTGCTGCGCGGGATAGACGTACAACTTCACGTTACGGGTGAAGATCTCCCCAAAGGCGGCCAGCAGGCGGCCATCCTGATTGGCGTAATATTTATCGCTGATCAGACTGAGCAGATCGTTGACACCCACCACGATCCCTAGTTGGGATACTTTGTACAGCGAGAGATACTCGATCAGATCGCCGTAGCGGTGATAATTGCTGATGATGACCGTTTGTCCCATGGCGTTCAGCAGCGTAGCCCGGTGCAGGTAGTCGCGCTCGTTCATTTCGGCACTGTGCTGGAGATTATCCAGGGTCAGTTCGGTGAGCAGGAAGCTGTTACTGGGGTCGATATTTTCCTCGGCGCGAAATTGCCGGTAGCCCGCCTCTAGCATATCGGCGTTCACCAGCGTCGTGGGGCGGAAACTACCGCGGACGACCATCACCGCCTTCCGGTACAGAAACTCGCTGGGATGGATGCTGCGGCCGCGGGGGTCGAACATCGTGATGTCCGTCAGAGCGTGCTTGACCAACCAGAGGCTAAGCAGGCGATTGTCCACCTGGAAGTCCGGGCCGCTCAGGACGATCATGTCGATAGCGATCCGCCCTTTCAGTCCGTCCAGCAGGCTTTCCACCAGTGATTCCGGATCGTCATGGAGGTGATAGACCCCATAGATCATGTTCACCCCGAGGATACCGATGGCTTGCTGTTGCAGCTGGTTATCGTTGTCCAGCATGCGGGCGTGCAGCAACAGGTCGTTAGCCCCGCCATTTGGGCTGAGCTCAAATCGTAACCCCAGCCAGGCGTTCCCGCGGATGGTCCGGGTATAGTTGATGGCGGCCACCGTATCGGCAAAAACGAAGAAATTCGTCTCGGGCCGGTCGTGCCTTAGACGGTCGACCATCAGGTCATACTCGTGGTCCATCATCTTGTGGATCCGGCTTTCACAAACGTAGCGTCCGCTGGGCTCCGTACCGTATATCTGGTCGGAGTATACCTTGTCGTAGGCGCTCATCGTCTTGGCGATCGTTCCTGCAGCCGCCCCCACCTGGAAGAAATGCCGGGCCACCTCCTGCCCCGCGCCGATCTCGGCAAAGGTGCCGTAGATCTTTGGGTTCAGGTTGATCTCCAGGGCTTTCTGTTCGGTTTCGAGTAGCTGGCGCGGCATGGGTCAGGACGGTTTGTAGAGTACAAGGTACAAAGTCGAAAGTGCCCGCCCGCCGCTTTAGTTCGCCAGCAGCAGCGCCTCCAGTACGGCCGCGGCCGACCAAGTGCGGTTGTTTGCCTGCTGTAGTACCAGGGAGCGGGGGCTATCGAGTACCCCATCCGAGACGACCACGTTCCGCCGTACGGGTAGGCAGTGCATGAAATAGGCGTCGTTGGTCAGCCCCATTTTGGCATCATCGACCAGCCAGTCGGTCCGGTCCGTGGTGGCACCGTACGGTTCGTAAGCCGACCAGTTCTTGGCGTAAACAAAGTCGGCTCCGCGCAGGGCTTCGGATTGGTCGTGGCTCACCTCGACGCCATCGGTAAATTCCGGAGCCAGGTCAAAGCCTTCGGGGTTCGCTACCACTAGGTCCACTTCTCCCCAGGCGGTCATCCACTCCGCGAAACTATTCGGTACGGCCTGCGGCAGCTGGCGGGGGTGAGGAGCCCAGGTGAGTACGACTTTCGGTCGCGCGACTTTGCGGTGCTCGGCGATGGTGATGCAGTCGGCCAGGCTCTGCAGGGGGTGTCGCGTCCCTGATTCCAGGCTGATCACCGGCACGGTAGCATATTTTCGAAAGGCATTGATGATGCGATCCTCGTAGTCTGCATCACGGTCTTCCAGCCCGGGGAAGGAGCGGACGGCCAGGATGTCGCAATACTGGCTGAGTACGCCGGCGGCTTCCTTGACGTGCTCGGCCCGGTCGAGATTCATGACTACCCCATCCTCGAACTCCAGCTTCCAGCCGCCGGCCATGTCCATCGTGATCACCTCGAAGCCAAGGGTACGGCCCGCCTTTTCCGTGCTCAGGCGGGTGCGCAGGCTTGGATTGAAAAAGAGGTTGATCAGGGTTTTATGCTGCCCGACATGGGCATTTTCCGTTTTATGGGTCTTGAAGTACCGGGCGCGTTCGATTAGCTGATTGATGTCAGTGGCGTCCTTTGCGGAAAGGAAGTTTTTCATAGTTCGAGTGTGTGAGTGGACGTGATACGGTATGGAAAGGCTAAAACGGGCGGGCGGCAGTATGCAACCCTACGCTGCTTGTGAGGCGCACCGCAGATATCGCGGATTGGGGCGCGGCTTTTTCGCGTGCAGCGATGGGTGTAGGTTTGGGATGCCGCCGATTAGACGATCCTCAACGTTCAACCCCACCAAGCGAGGGCACTGCCGTAAAGGCCTCCACCACCCGGTCACACTGCTCCCGGGTAAAGTTCAGGGGGGGTAGTAAACGAATCGTGTTCGGATCCTTCGCCGAGCCGGTAAAGACCCGATGCTCGAATAGGAGTTTCTTTCGGAGCTCCCCGATGGGCTCGTCCATCTGTAGTCCGATCATGAGACCGTGGCCGCGTACTTCGCTGAACAGGCCCGTCTCCCGCATGACTTGCATCAGGTAGTCCCCCTGCTCGATGGCATTCTCCAGCAAACCTTCCTGCTCGATGACGTCCAGTACCGCGATACCCGCGGCGCACGCCAGGTGGCTACCCCCGAAGGTGGTCCCCAGCATGCCGGATTTGGCCTCGATTTCCGGGGCAATGAGGACGCCACCGATCGGAAAGCCGTTGCCCATACCCTTAGCCATCGTGATGATGTCGGGACGAACCCTGCTGTGCTGGAAGGCAAAGAATTTACCACTCCGACCGTAGCCCGACTGCACCTCATCGAGGATCAGGAGCGCACCGTTGTCGTGGCAGAGATCGGGCAGGGCCTCCAGGTAGTCAGCGTCCGGCACGTGGATACCACCGATACCCTGAATGCCCTCGATAATCACGGCGGCTACGTCACCCTTCTCTAATTCCTGCGCTACGGCGCCCAAATCATTTATCTCCAGAAAGGTGACCGGGTAATTCTTATTGATCGGCGCTTTAATACCCTCGTTATCCGTGCAGTTGACCGCCGCCGAAGTACGTCCGTGGAAGCCTCCCTTAAAGGCGATCACGCGGCTGCGCCCGGTTTGAAAGCTAGCCAGTTTGAGCGCATTTTCGTTGGCCTCCGCCCCGCTGCTCACCAGGAACAGCTGATAATCATCCAGACCGGATAACCGCCCCAGCTTATCGGCCAATTCCCGCTGCAGGGGGTTCTCGACACTGTTGCTGTAGAAGCCCAGTTTGGCCACCTGCTCAGATATGAGCTTTACGTAGTGTGGATGCGCGTGGCCGATACTGATCACGGCGTGCCCCCCGTAGCAATCCAGGTACCTCGTCCCGTCCTCGGTGAATACGTACGCCCCTTCGCCGCGGACCGGCTCGATGGGGTATAGAGAGTAGACGTCGAAGAGTTCCATGCTAAAGGGGATAAGGGGTGAAGGGGAAAAGGGGTAAAGTAGCGGTCGTCATCGCCCGACTCGTCTGCCGAAGCACGCGCTGCTGCTTCGTCCGCCGAGTCGGGTTTGGAGGCGCTAAAACATCGAAGCCTTAAGCCTCAGTCCCTGGTCTTCCGGCAAGCCCAGCGCCAGGTTCATATTCTGCACGGCCTGGCCGCTGGCGCCCTTCAGGAGGTTATCGATGGCCGAAGTGACGAGCACTTTGCTGCCGTATTTTTCTACCTGGACGAGGCCCTTATTCGTATTGACGACCTGCTTCAGGTTGATGGTCTCATCGGTGACGTGGGTGAAGGCGGCATCTTGGTAAAAGTCGCGGAACACCTGCCGGATTTCTTCCTCCGATCGATCCGTATCCAGGTAGCACGTCACCAGGATACCGCGGGCGAAGGGGCCGCGTACCGGCAGGAAGTGAATGTTGTCGGTAGCTATGCGTCCTACCTGGGCGGCGCTGCGGCCGATCTCTGCGAGGTGCTGATGGTCAAAAGCTTTGTACACGCTCAGGTTGGCGTTCCGCCAACTGAAGTGAGTCGTCGGGGAAGGACTCTGCCCCGCGCCCGTGCTGCCGGTGATGCCGTTCACGTGGACCTCTCCTTCGGCCAGGCCGGCCGCGGCCAGGGGTAATAGCGCGAGCTGGATCGCCGTGGCAAAGCAGCCGGGGTTGGCGATGCGTTTCGCGCTCCGGATAGCTTCGAGATTGATCTCGGGCAGGCCGTAGACCCACTGTTCGTCCATCCGGTAATCGGTACTCAGGTCGATCACCACCTGCCCCTGCTTCGGGCGGTGGGCCTCTACCCAGCCGCGCGATTTACCGTGTCCCATACAGAGGAAGATCACGTCGACTTCACCGAGCGCCGCACCCGCGGAACCGCTGAAGTTCAGATCCGTATCGCCAACCAGGTCGTCGTGTACGTCCGTGACCGACTTACCGGACTGGCTGCTGCTTTCCACGAAGGCAATCTCCACCCCGGGATGATGCACCAGAATGCGCAGCAATTCGCCGGCCGTGTACCCGCCCCCGCCGATGATGCCTATACGTTTCATTTGTTCTCTTGTACCGCGTTACGGATACGTCCGGGGACGCTCATGATCTTGGTGAAGCCGCGGACGTCATCGCCCGACCAGCCCTTATTCATTTCCCCGTAGGAACCGAATCCGGCCCCCAGCAGGTCGTCGTTGGAGGTGATGCCATCCAACTCGAAACGGTACGGATGCAGGGTGACGTGAACCGTTCCGTTGACCGTGGCCTGCGAGCTTTCCAGGAAGGCTTCTACGTCGCGCATCACCGGATCCAGGAACTGCCCTTCGTGCAGCATCATCCCGTACCAGTTGCTCAGTTGCTCCTTCCAGAAGAGCTGCCATTTACCCAGGGTATGCTTTTCCAGCAGGTGGTGCCCCTTGATGATGAGCACCGCGGCGGCGGCGGCAAAGCCTACCCGCCCCTTGATACCGATGATGGTATCGCCAACGTGTACGTCGCGCCCCACGCCGAAGGGGGCGGCCAGCTTTTCCAGCGCTTTGATGGCGGCTACCGGCCCGTCGAATTCCTGGTCGTCGAAGCCGGTAAACTGCCCCTCCGTGAAGTGCAGGTCCAGCTTGCGGGCCTCGGTTTCGGTGACTTGTACCGGCCAGGCGTCTTCGGGTAGGGGCTTGTTGCTGGTCAGTGTTTCGGCCCCGCCGACCGAGGTACCCCAGAGGCCGGCATTGATGCTGTACGTGCCCTTCTTTTCGGGCCACTGTAGACCGTGCTTCGCCAGGAAATCGACCTCTTCCTGCCGCGATAACTTCAGATCGCGGATGGGGGTGATGATCTCCAGTTCCTTACCGCTCAGTTCGAAGGCCAGATCGAAACGGACCTGGTCGTTACCGGCACCGGTACTTCCGTGTGCGACCCCGTCGGCCCCGATTTCCACGGCGTAGCGGGCCGTGGTCATGGCCTGGAACATGCGTTCCGCACTTACCGACATGGGGTAGGTCTGATAGCGCAGGCAGTTGCCGTACACCAGGTAGCGCAGGCACTCGTCGTAGTACTCTCCCGTAACGTCGACGCTTTTGTAGGAAGCGGCACCCAGTTTGAGGGCGCGCGCTTTCATCTCTTCGATCTCCTCTTTAGAGAATCCGCCGGTATCGACGGTCAGGGCGTGTATCTCGTAGCCCTGTTCGGAGAGGTGCTTGACGCAAAAACTGGTATCGAGGCCTCCGGAGTAGGCCAGAACGATCTTCTTCAAAATTATACTGCTTTTGACGTTCGAGGCGGCTAGCCCCGAACCTTTATACTTCGTACTTTATACTTCAGGCTTCGTACTTACCCTCAGCCTTCCACGATCATATCCGTCAGATCCACCTCCATCTTCTTCGCCTCCTTGGCGCTGGGGGCCATCATGGCGGTACAGAGGCACATGCGGCGCTCGTTCCGCTCTAGGATATCGTAATTCGGGCAGGTTTTGCAGCCGCCCCAGAAGGCATCGTCCTGGGTCAGTTCGCTGAAGGTGACCGGCCGGTAGCCCAGGTCGCTGTTGATCTTCATGACCGGCAAGCTGGTGGTAATCCCGAATATTTTGGCTTCGGGGTACTTCGAACGGGACAGCTTAAAAATGGCGGCCTTGATCCGGCGGGCCAGCCCGTGACGACGGAAGGCCGGATTGACGATCAGTCCGGAATTGGCGACGTATTTGCCGTGCTCCCAGGTCTCGATGTAGCTGAAGCCACCGATCTCCCCGTCGACCAGTGCGATGATCGCCTTGCCGGTCAGCATCTTCTCCTCCACGTATTCCGGCCTCCGCTTGGCAATACCGGTGCCGCGCGCCTTGGCGGATTCTTCGATCAGGTCACAAATAGCCCGGGCGAATACGGTATGTTCCGGCTGGGCAACCAGTATCTTGATTTGCATAGGAGGGGAAAAAAGCACGACCGGTGGGGTGGCGGGTCGTTGGGGTAATTGGAATGGGGTATCGGGAGGATGGTGGCTGCAATAGCCAGGGCTTCCGGGTCCCAGCGGGGCGGGGACGGGAAGTGGATTAAATCCTTCGCCTAAGTAGACGGATGCGGGTCGATACCGGTAGCATGCTGCAAAGTTAGAGTAAATAATACGATAAGCCGGTCGCGGAGTTCATTTTGCGGCGGCGCGCAGGAAGAATGAGATTCAATTAGCGACCGTAAATAAAAAAGCCGGGCCGCCCCCTGAAGGACGGCCCGGCTCCGGGCGGTGACCCGTGATGGCTACCGCTTCAGGAACTGCTTGCTATACACCTGTTCGTTGATGATCAGGGTAAGGTTGTAGATGCCGGTGGGTAGCTGACTGACGGGTAAAACGTTCCGCTCACCACTGTACTGCTGGCCACTGATCAGGCGACCCTGCGCATCGGAAAGCAGTACGGTAAACGCCCGCACATCCGCGTCGTGGTTGATGATGTTGAGGGCATCGACTGCTGGGTTGGGGAAGAACTCGAACTCCAGTCCACTCTGCTCGATCGGCTCGGCAATGCCGACGGGCCGTTCGGTACCCAGTTCTAGCGCACCGATGTCCGGCATGCCGTCGCGGTCTTCGCCGTAGATGTCGATTTCGGGGACCAGATCACCGGTCGTACCGGCATCCACCAGGGGATTATCGGTTGCATCCAGCAATTCTACGTTCGGGAATTCGGAATCCCGATCGTCCTGCAGCGGATCGACGAAGATGTCGGTGGAGGATACGGAGGTATTGACGATGTCCGCCTCGACCGTGAAATCCGTAAAGTCGGAGAGCTCACTGTTGAAGAAGTTACCGCCGAGGGAAATGATATTAATATCGCCGAAACCTTCTTCGTCCTCGGTGTCACCTACATTCTCCTCAAATCCAATACTCTCTTCGTCCGAGGCTTCCATCACGAAAGCGTTGTTCTGCATGGTGAGGGAAACAGAGTTGGTATCGGGGTTCGTGCTACCGGGCTGGTACAGGGCGACCGCGTTTCCTACGGAACCGGGGCTGTCATTGGTAGCTGCGCTTCCCGCGTCGAGGTTGTTGTAGAAGGTATTATTGATTAGGTAGTTGTCCAGTTCCGCACCGACGATATTGCTACCGTTCACGATGAGGGCACCACCGCTACCACCACCGACTTCTACCCGGTTACCGATCAGGAGTGAATTGCGCATATCGATGGAACTGCTAAAGAGGTTGATGGCACCACCCTGTGTTTCAGTAGTATTGACTACGAATAGACCCCGCTCGATGGTTAGCCGGGGCTCATCGTCGGTATTGTAGTATACAATGGGAACGGTGTCTATGGTGTCCCGTACCACCGTCCGGGTAAAGTTGATGGCTCCGCCCGAACCGGCGGCTGAATTGGCCAGGAACTCCGTATCGTAGATACGCAGGTCGGCCCCGTTGACCACCTCAATGGCTCCGCCGGCGGCTTCATTCGATGCGTTATTACCGGTAAAATAGGAATTGCGCACATCGATGAGCGGGATGGAGCCCGCATTGCCGGAAGCGTAGATAGCCGCACCGCCACTGATAAATTCGTCGCTCGTTACGCTGTTGTCTACGAAACGGCAGCTATCGATCATCACGGTGTCCGGCATGGTACCGGCATCCAGTCCAGCCCAGATGGCTGCTCCCCGGACCATGCTCGGCCCCGTTCTGGCGCCGCCGTTCCGGTTGAAATCGCTGTTCATGATCCGGAAGGTCGTACCGCCCGATCCTACGTAGAGGCTTCCGTTGTTGGCCTGATTGCCCGTGAACTCACAGTTGGTAATGGTGGTCCGCTCCGATAGAAAAAGAGCGGCCGCGCCGAAGGACTGGGACGTATTGTTGTAGAAATCACAGTACGTCACCATCGCCTCCGTCGCGCTGGCCGCGCCGGCTCCCTGCATGAAGATCGCACCTCCGCTGCTGGCGCTATTGTTGCCGTTGAAGAGGCTGTTGGTGATGGTCACATCCATCGTATCGGCGAAATAGAAGATGGCCCCACCGGCACCGCCCGCGATATTGCGGATAAAATCACAATCATCCACGTAGGCCTCGAAGGCCCGGGTGGTATCGCTGTTCTGAAAGTAGAGCGCACCCCCCAGTCCGGCGGAGACGGCACCGACGCCATCCGTGAAGCTGGTGCCGGTGATGCGGTGGCTCATATTA